>DVFT01000158.1 GCA_018713105.1 Candidatus Limivivens merdigallinarum
CTTCCCCTCTTGCTTTTTAGAGTGAAAAATGTATACTGGAGAATAAAAGAATGACAACAAGGAGGTTTCTTTTTATGCGTACTGCTGATTCCAAACGGCTTTTCACTCCGGTGAACCTGCTTCTTGCGGCACTGGGGGTTTGTCTTATCATTTCTTTCAGCGTGGTGCTGATCCTGAATTTCCGTCCCATCTACTATCATGACATGACGGCGATGGATCTGGCGGAACGCTATCAGATGCCCGAGGAGGAAATACGTGCCAATTACGACGCGCTGATCGATTACAACAGCCTGTTTTTCCGGGGAGAGCTTCACTTCCCAACGCTTCCGATGTCCGAGGAAGGGCGGATTCACTTCGAAGAGGTCAAACGGATCTTCGATGGGCTCCAGATCCTTCTGATCCTGTCTGCCGTCTGCTTCTTCCCGCTTGCTTTTTACCAGCTTCGAAGGCACAAAAACCGTGGTTTTCTTTTGCTGATGCCGGTGATCACAGCGGTCATTGCCGGATTGACCGGCATCCTGTCCGTTGTCAACTGGGAATGGTTTTTCACCGCGTTCCACCATGTTCTGTTCCGCAACGATTACTGGCTGTTCGATCCGGAGACCGATCCCATTATCAATCTTTTGCCAGATGCGTTCTTTTTCCATTGTCTGATGGGAATCCTGGCTATGGTGGCAGGCTTGCTTCTTCTGTCTCTCGCCGGTTACGTTCTGCCCCAGCATGTTCACAGGGCGCGTGCTCCGAAAAAAAACAGTTAACTTTTTTTCAAAAACGTACTATAATAGATGCGGTATTGATAGTTAGTTTATATTAACACATAAAAGGATAGTTGGAGGCAGACTATGACAAAAGTAGATATTGTATCCGGCTTTCTCGGAGCCGGAAAAACGACCTTTATCAAGCAACTGATCAGCCAGGTCTTTCAAGGACAAAAACTGGTCCTGATTGAAAATGAATTCGGGGAGATCGGCATTGACGGAGGATTTCTGAAAGATTCCGGAATCGAAATCACAGAGATGAACTCCGGCTGTATCTGCTGCACCCTGATTGGAGATTTCAGTGCCGCTCTGAAACAGGTCATGACAGAGCTTGCTCCGGACAGGATCATCATCGAACCGTCTGGCGTCGGAAAGCTTTCCGATGTCATCCGCGCCGTGGAAGGCGTGGGGCAGGAAGCCGGAATTGAGATCGGCAGCGCGATCACGGTGGTAGACTGCAAAAAGGCAAAAGTCTATATGAAAAACTTCGGGGAATTTTTCACCAATCAGGTGGAGTACGCCGGAACCATTGTCCTCAGCCGTACGCAGCTGGTGGAGGAAGCGCGTCTGGACGAATGTGTCCGCCTGCTCCGAGAGCACAACCAGGAAGCAGCCATCATCACAACTCCCTGGGATCAGCTTGGAAGCGAAGTGCTCGCAAACGCCATTGATCATTCCAACCGCGCAGCGGAACTGCTGAATGTGGACGAGGTGGCAGAGCATTGTCATGAGCATGAGCATGACCATGCGCACGGAGAGTGCTGCCACGAGCATGAGCATGACGAACACTTCCATGAACACCATCATGACCATGATGAGCACTGCCACGACGGCGAACACCACCACGGGCATGAGCATCCTCACGACCATGATGAGCACTGCCACGACGGCGAACACCATTCTGAGCATGACGGACATTGCCACGAACACCACCATGATCATCACGACCACCATGGACATCACCATGCGGACGAGGTGTTTACCAGCTGGGGACGGGAGACTGGGCACAAATACAGCCAGGAAGAGATTACGGAGATTCTCCGCACCCTCTCCCATTCCGAGGAATACGGCATCATTCTCCGCGCCAAGGGAATCCTCCCCTGCCCGGATGACTCCTGGCTTCAGTTTGACCTGGTTCCCGAGGAATATCAGGTTCGTTCGGGCGCCGCTGATTATACCGGAAAAATCTGCGTGATCGGCACGGATCTTAAAGAAGAAAAGCTGAAAGAGCTTTTCCGGTTGTAGGAGGTTTTCCATGTTTGAAGTTCCAATCTATATCTGTGCCGGATTTTTGGACAGCGGAAAGACCTGTTTCGTCAAGGAAACCCTGATGGAACAGGATTTCATCGAAGCCGGCACCACCCTGCTGCTCCAGTGCGAGGAGGGGGAGACTGAATACGAAGAGGCGTTTTTGGACAAACATGACATCAAGCTGCTGGAAGTCGAAAAACCTGAGCAGCTGAATCTGAACTTTTTCAAAAACTGTGACAAGATCTACGAGCCTTCCCAGGTCGTCATCGAATATAACGGCACCTGGGAAATTGGAAAAATCCTGAATGCCGAGTTTCCGGAAACCTGGAAGATCGACGGAATCTTTGCCACCGTGGACGCCACCACCCTGACCAGCTACCTGAACAATATGCGAAAAATGTTCATGGAGCCGCTTCTTCAGGCTGAGCTGATCGTCGTTAACCGCTGCACCGATCAGACAGACCGTGCCTCCTTCCGCCGGACTGTCAAGGCATCCAATCCCCAGGTACAGCTGATTTTCGAGCATGTAAACGGCGATCTCCTCGATCAGGGTGACGACGCCCTTCCCTATGATCTTTCGGCGGATTTCCTGGATCTTCATGAGCTGGACTATGGCATCTGGTTTATGGACTCCATGGAGAATCCACAGAGATATGACGGAAAAACGATCCGTTTCCTGGCGCAGCTCTATACAGGCGCCAGGCTTGGCAAAAATGAATTTATCCCGGGGCGTTTTGTCATGAACTGCTGTGAGGCGGATGCCCGTTTCTTCGGGCACCTCTGCAAGTTCAGCCAGCCCATCCAGGTCAAGAAGGGGTCCTGGTACTATGTGACCGTGAAGCTCCGATACGAATACGCCAAGGCGTATCATCAGAAAGGTGCCGTTCTTTATCTGCAGGATATCCAGCCAGCAAAAAAGCCAACGGTAGATCCTGTCCCCCTTTAAAAGGAACAGGGAGCCTGCCTTTCCTTCTCTTCCATAGAGACAGAAAGGGCAAGCTCCTTTTTTATTTACTCTCCTGCGGAATGATCCTTCTGTGTCTTTCCGATTCCAGTCACCAGAGCAGCCGGCTCGGCATCCAGATAGCGCAGCGTGATCTCATCTCCTGCTTCATAGCGGATAATCTCCAAATATTCCGGCACATTGATGTCAAAAATCTGGTCGTTCCCATCGAGCATCAGGTAATAATGGGAATTTCCCTCCACGACTCCCTCCGCAATTTTCAAAATCTTTCCGGAAACCGTCTTTTCTTCCCCATCGTTTGCGGGCATCCCTGAGGCAATGCCATTCTCTTCCAAAAGCTCCATGTAGTTTTCCTGGCATTCCAGGACAGTATCTCCAATGGCCACATTCTGATATTTCTGGATATTGACCATGGCATATTTTTTTACCAGTCCGGCTCCATCCTTCAATGCCATAAAGTACGTAGGTTCTCCGCCTACGTTCAAAAGCAGCGGGAAGGTGGCCGTATACCTCAGGTTCTGCACCTGCCCCTCTGCGGAACTCATGGCAGAGTACTCTTCCGCCCCATTAATCTCATAATACCTACATTCCATGGTTCTCTGGTTCATCAGTACAAAACCCACATTGGAGAGATCTCCGCTCACAGAGGTAATCCCTGTATACACCCATACGTCATCCTCCAATGCCAGATAGTTGTAGCCGCTGGTGGTCCGCAGGCAGCCTTTTTGCCCCAGGATGCTATTCAGGTAACCGTTTTTCAGGCTCCCATAGTAATCATAGAGTTGGATCAGCATATCCGCTGAAAACACATGATCCACCCAGGTGGGACAGTCCTCCACCGCATAGTCCTCCGTCTCTCCAGTGATGGCATTGCAGAGAACCACCCTCCCTATGGTCACACCTCCAAACAGCCCGATATTGAATTTCTTGACAGGGCAAATCCAGTAGGGAATGCCGTCATCATTGATCTCAAAGCTGAAATCATCGAAGATATAAGTAGGATACCGAAAACGGAGATGCCGGTAGACATTCCGATTGAAGTATTCCGATTGGGAATACTTCATTCCTTCCTCCAGCTTTACAAGCTCTGTATTCTCATTGGTCATATCGATCATAATATATGCCGGAATCCCTTCCTTTTGATTGGTTAACCATTTGATCGGGCTGGCATAGACAAGTGGAGTCACTCTGACCGGTTTATCTTGGTAATTAATCTGTGTGTACAGACTGCTGACCTCGAACTGGGAAACCATATCCACCATGCTTCCCATCTTCCGGTTTCCCAGTAACGTCGCCGAATCTTTGTCCAAAAGGGGAATCTGGGAATAATCCGCTTCCTTGATATCTTCCGAAAAATTGCGGGTTTCCACAGTAATCAAAGCCTGGTACTTTTTGGCATTGACAATGGGCGATGACAGAAGGGAACCTGCCAGAAAGACCACCAGCAGCAGAAGGACGATCCCCACTCCCACTTTGAGTCCCACAGAGTGCCTGACATCTTCTCCTCTATGGGATTTAAACATTCCAAACGCCGCCACCAGCACTACCACAGCACCGATTAAGAATCCCCAAAAGCCTGAGGAATGCAGGTTGATGGCAGGCAGCGTCACATAGTAGTAGATACCTGCGATGATCAGTACTGCCAAAACTGCGATCAATTTCCAAATCCAATTCTTTTTCATAACTTCTTCCTTTCTCACTGATAATTTTGTATTACAATCTGCAGCGTCCTGTTTCCACGAAATTCGTTGACGGACGGATAGTAGGTCATGGAAAGGCGTACCCCACTGCTCCTTCCCAAAAACATCTTCTCTGCCTCCTCCATCCCGAATTTTTGTTCCACATAGGCTCTGAATCTGTCAATGTCCCCGAAATAGAGCGCATCCATCACGCAACCGTTTCCGTTTTTCACCTGCATTTTCAGGACATTCCTATTTTTCCCTATGATGCGCAGATCCAGAATCTCCAGCTTCCTGTCTGCGAAAACAGGCTTCGTGTTCGCCTTTCCGAAGGGTTCCAGCAAAGACAGCTCCGCAATCAGCTCCTCTCTAATATAATCCAGGGGCATCGCAACGTCAATCAATATTTTCGGTGTCAGCTCCTCTTCCGTCAAGGTCGCAGCCTCATTGATCCTCCTGCGGAATTCGTCTACCCTGGACGCCTCCAGGGACAACCCGGCAGCCATGGGATGACCGCCGAATTTTGTGAACACGTCCTGGATCTTTTCCATTTCCCGGAACATGTTGTAGGCTTCGATGGAGCGACCCGAACCTTTGACGAACCCTTCTGAATCCGTCAGGACGAACACCGGCTTATAGTAGCGTTCCCGGATCCTTCCTGCGATAATTCCCGCCAGGCTTTCATGGCACTCCGGAAGATAAACCACCAGCACCCGGTCTTGTTTCAGCTCTGTGTTTTCGATCAATTCCAACCCCTTGGAAAGCCAGATCTGGGTCATATCCTTCCGCTCGTCGTTCAGTTCCTTTAATTCTTCTGCCAGTGTATGGGCTTCCTCCTCGCTTTTTGCCAAGAGAAGCTTCAGTGCGCGTTTTGCCGTGTCCAGCCTTCCCGTGGCATTGATGCACGGTCCCAGCACAAACCCAATGTGATAGGCGGAGAGCTCGGCGTCTTTCAGTCCATTGGCTTCGATCAGCGCCCTCATTCCTAAATTTTCCGTGTGTTTCAGCCTTCTAAGCCCCTCCTTGACAACGATACGGTTTTCCTCCGTCAGATCCATGACATCTCCCACAGTGGCAACTGCCACATTTTCAATCAAAGGCAGTGCCTCCTCTTCGGGAATCTGAAACCGTTCATACAGAACCTCCACCAGTTTATAAGCGACAAAAGCGCCGCAGAGATTTTTGTAGGGATAAGGACAGTCTTCCTGTTTCGGATTGACGATCGTATCTGCCGGAGGCAGGATCTGCTGGGGTTCATGGTGGTCTGTGACCAATACGCACATCCCCAGCTTTTTGGCGTGTGCGATCTCCGAAACGGCGGCGATCCCGTTGTCGCAGGTGAGGATGGTGTCCACCCCCGCCTCCCAGGCTTTCTCGATGAGATGTTCATTGATCCCATAACCATCCCGGATCCGGTCCGGTATATCCACATCCACCTGGGCGCCGCATCTTGCCAGCCCCCGGTATAGAATGTAGGAAGCGTTGACCCCGTCAATATCATAGTCTCCTATGATGCGTATTTTTCTTTCCCCTCTGATCTTTTCCTGAAGGATTGCTGCCGTCCTGTCGCAGTCCTTCAGAAGATGCGGGCTGTGAAGATCCTGAAGGCTGCCGTTCAGATATAGACGAACCGCTTCCTCCCCCACGACGTCCCGGTTCCTAATCAGGCGGGCAGTCACCTGATCAATTCCAAATTCCTTGGCAAGCTTGGCAAAATCCGCTTTTTTGGCGGCTACCATCCATTTTTCTTCCATTAGTACTCCTTTGTGCTCCTAGTTTGATCTTTCTGTGACGAGAAACGGCTGCCATTCGTGGCAGCCGTTTTCTTTTGCAAATGTGCTGTATTCTTATAGTTTCTCCACCAGCCTGTTTTTCCCAAGCTTCGTCCGCATCACATACCAGAGTGCGCTGGTGATGCATACGGAAGAATAAGCGCCGCATACGATACCTACCATCAAAGGCAGAGCGAACTCACGGATGGACGGTACCCCCAGTACGAAAAGAACAGCGATGGTGATGAAGGTCGTCAGTGAGGTGTAGATACTCCTCGTCAAGGTCTGTGTGATACTCTTGTTGGCGATCTCATATACCGTCTCATTTTTTTCCTGTACCTTCAGGTTCTCCCTGATACGGTCGAAAATAACAATGGTCGCGTTGATGGAGTAACCCACAATGGTCAGCATACAGGCGATAAAGGTGTTGCCCACGGAAATCCGTGACAGCGCATAAAAGGTCAGCACCACCAGGACGTCATGCACCAGGGCAAGAACCGCGCTTGCAGCAAAACGGATATCCTTAAAGCGGAACCAGATGTACAGCAGCATGCAGAAGGTAGCAATGAGTACGGACACCAGTGCGTTCTGGCGCATCTCCCCGCTGACCGTGGAGGAAATGTTCTCCGAAGAAATCAGGGATTCGTCCACACTGAAGTTTTCTACCAAAAGTTCATTGAGCTTCGTCCTCTCATCCAGATCCAGCGCCCTTGTCTTGATGATGACCTCATTGCTGCCGGTCACCTTCTGTGCCTGAATGTTGGCATCCCCGGTTACCTCCTGGAAGACCGGCTTCACTTCGTTGTCAATGTCTTCGATGGTCAGATCCTCGTTGAAGGTCACGCTGGTGGACGTACCTCCCATAAACTCCAGGCTATAGTTCAGGGCGCCATTTCCCGCTGCACTCTGAATCGCCATATAGACGGGTCCTACCAGGATCATGATAATGGAAATCGCAAAGAACAGCTTTCTTTTTCCCAGAAAATCTATGGGGGCATGTTCTTTCTTGATGCCATAATATTTCACATCCTGCGCAAACAGCGTATAGAACGCCAGCATCAGGTATTTGGAAATCACAAGCGCTGTAAACATGGAAACGACGATCCCCAATGCCAGGGTATAGGCAAAGCCTTTTACGCTTCCGGTTCCCATCATTGCCAGCACAAAGGCTGCGATCAAGGTAGTGATATTTCCATCCAGAATTGCGGACAATGCCTTGTGGAAGCCTTCCTTGATGGAAGGAAGCACTGCCTTCCCCTCGGAAATCTCCTCCCGGATACGGGCATAGATGATGACGTTTGCATCCACAGCCATACCGATACCAAGGATGATACCTGCAATACCGGGCAAAGTCAGGGTGATATCAAATGCATTCAGGCACACCAACGTCAGCGTTGTATAGATCAGAAGAGCAATGCCCGATACTATGCCCGGGATCCGGTAAACCGCAATCATAAAAAGGATGACCAGGATCACGCCGATCACACCTGCCAGAAGGCTGGTCTGGATCGCTTCCTCACCAAGCTGGGCGCCCACGACGTTGGAACGGATCTCTTCCAGCTCTACAGACAAAGAACCGATACGGATAGAAGATGCCAGATTCTGCGCTTCCTCCTGATCCGCCATTCCTTCGATCACACACTGTCCGTCCGTGATCTCAGTCTGCACCACCGGGGCGCTGATCACCTCGCCGTCATAGACGATCATGATCTGGTTGCCGATATTATCCTTCGTAGCTTCAGCGAATGCCGTAGTTCCCTCATCATCAAAGGTGAGTGCAACCACGTACTGGTTGTTTCTCATACTGTCCTGAGTCACCCTCGCCTCTGCGGAGGTCACATTGGAACCGTCCAGAACTACGGTTCCGTCAGAAAGCTGGAATTCCAGGGAACCCGGTTTTCCCAGCTCCTCCAGGATGGCGTTCGCATCCGTCACGCCAGGGATCTCAATGTTGATCCGGTTGGTACCCTCCTGATAGACCTGAGCTTCTGTACTGTAGCCGTCTACGCGCTGCTGCAGCTTGTAGACCGTATCGTTCATGTCCTCTGCGGAAGGCGTCTCGTCTCCCACTACCTGATAGGTAATGCTGACACCGCCGGAAAGATCCAATCCGGTGATGATGTTTCTGGCAGCGCCGGTGCCGGTTGGTCCAAATCCGACAACTGTGGTAAAGGTCAGAAGTCCCAAGAAGAGAATGACCGCAACCACCACTGCAATTGCTCTGTTTTTCTTCATTACTTAAATCTCCTTTTCTTCGTCCGCTAACGCGGCCTTTATCATGATTGCGCATTCTACCCGCTTTCTCTGAAGCTCACATCCGATGTCATAGGCGTCGTTGATGGAACCATGGAAATTGTAGGAGTTCGCAGCACATCCTCCGCTGCAGTAGAACTTTGCAAAACATTTGCGGCATTTTTCCTTGGCGTACACATTGCAGCACTTGAATTCTTCCTGGAGCTCTGTATTCTTCAGACCATCGAACACATTGCCCATGAGAAACTTCTCCTCGCCCACGAACTGGTGGCAGGGATACAGATCTCCCCAGGGAGTCACTGCCAGGTACTCCGTTCCGGAACCGCAGCCGGAAAGCCTCTTGTATACACAAGGTCCTCCCGTCAGGTCAATCATAAAATGGAAGAAATGAAAACCTCTTCCTTCTTTTTCCCGTCGAACCATTTCTTTTGCCAGCTTGTCATACTCCTCCAGAATGGCGGGGATATCCTCCTCCCGGATAGCATAGTCTTCCTCCGGCTTCGCCACCACAGGCTCCACGGATACCTGTTTGAAGCCCAGATCCGCAAAATGGAGCACATCCTTGGAAAAATCCAGGTTGTAGTGGGTGAAGGTCCCCCGGACATAATATTTTTCCTGATGACGGCTGTCCGCAAATTTCTGAAATTTCGGCACGATCAGGTCGTAGCTCCCTTTTCCATTTCGGAAAGGCCGCATCCTGTCGTTGACTTCCTTCCTGCCATCCAGGCTGAGAACCACGTTCCCCATCTCCTGATTGCAGAAATCCATGATCTCGCCATTCAGGAGCACGCCATTGGTGGTGAGGGTGAAGCGGAATTTCTTGTCATGGAGCTTCTCCTGCTTCCTGCCATACTTCACCAGGTCTTTTACGACCTGCCAGTTCATCAGCGGCTCTCCCCCAAAGAAATCCACCTCAAGATTCTTCCGGTTCCCTGAATTCTCAATCAGGAAATCCAAGGCACGCTTTCCTACCTCATAACTCATCAGGGCACGGCGTCCATGGTACTCGCCCTCTTCCGCAAAACAGTAGCGACAGGCAAGGTTGCAGTCATGGGCAATGTGCAGGCACAGCGCCTTCACCACCGTAGGACGCTTTTTGAACATCTCGATGGACGGCTGATAGGTGTCCTCGGTAAACAAAAGACCTGCTTTCCGAAGCTCTTCACATTCCTCCACCGCATTTCTAATATCTTCCTCAGGGTATTTTCCCCTGCTCTCCTCCAAAATCCAGGAAAGGCTTTTTCCCTCTTCCAGAAACGGAATAACATGATAGACAATCTCATCAACGACGTGGACAGCACCGCTGTTTACATCCAGCACAATGTGATATCCATTATTGATATACTGATGAATCAAAACGAATCCCCTTTCAACTAATAGGCAGCGAACATAAGGTCCGCTGCCCGTCATTTTCTTTCCTTATTTGTTATTCTCGCAGCTCTGATTTCCTACTGTGCAGGAAGTCTTGCAAGCAGACTGGCAAGATGTCTGGCACTCGCCGCATCCGCCCTTCTTCAATGTGTTCTGCAGTCTCTCTGTATTCAGGGTTTTGATATGCTTCATCTCTCAAGCCTCCTTTATTATTCATAACTTTTGTCATTATACCATAAGTATTGTACTTTTTAAAGCTTTTTTTAATTTTTACATGGCTTTTTCACATTTCCATGCTATAATAGGGCTAATCTCCGGTCAGAGCCTGAACCGGAAATGTGAAAGAAAGGAACTTTTGTGTATGAAAAAACGTATGCTACTTTTAAGTCTTGGAGTCATGACGGCCGCCCTCATCTCCGGCTGCTCCTCTTCCTCCAAAGGTCCTTACAGCGACTATGTGACTCTGGGTGAGTACAAAGGGCTTGAAGTGACCAAAATCAAAGCAGAGGTAACCGACGAAACCTTAAACGACGAAATCGACTATGTGCTGGAAGAAAATACGGAATATAATGAAGTAGACCGCGCTGCTGAGAGCGGCGATTTGGTCAACATCACCTTCACCGGTACCATCGACGGCGAAGTCAGTGAAGATGCTTCTGCGGAGGATCTGGATATGGAGATCGGCGCCGGGGACTTTCTGGAGGACTTTGAAAATTCTGCGATCGGCATGAAGGCGGGTGAAAACAAGACGTTTTCCACAACCTTCCCAGACGATTACCTCGACGACACCATGGCGGGCAAAGAGGTCAGCTTCAATCTCACGGTAAACTCCGTCTCCGAGATCAACCGCCCAGAGCTTACCGACGAATTCGTATCCACTATTTCCGAATACCAGACTGTAGACGAATATAAAGAAGGTCTGCGTCAAGAGCTTTTGGAAATGATGGAGGCAGACAACAATTACACGGCTGGCAGCGATGCGCTGTCTATGGTAATTGAGAACAGCACTTTTGACGGATATCCTGATGACCTCTACGAAGAATGTGAAGCGCTTTACAATGAAAGCAACCAATACTACGCTGAACTGCTGGGCATCGATGTCTCTGAACTTGAAGTCAGCGAGGAAGAGACGCAGGAAATCGTGGAAGGAATTGTAAATGAAGAGATGGTCATCCAGACGATTGCCGCCGCGGAAGACCTGGAAGTCAGCGACGAGGAATATACCTCCTACGTAACCAGCCATCTGGCTGACTACGACTGTGACTCTGTGGAAGAATATGAGTCCCTTTATTCTAAAGAAGACACCATGGACGAAATCCTTCGGGAAAAAGTTCAGAATTTCCTTCTGGACAACGCCACAATCACAGAAGTATCCGAAGATGAATATTACGGATACAGTGATTCTTCCTATTCCGGTGAAGATTCCTACTATGGTGAGAGTACCTACGACGGCGAGGACTCTTACAGCGGTGAGAGCACTTACGACGGTGAGGACTCTTACAGCGGCGAGAGCACTTATGACGGCGAGGATTCCTACAGCGGCGAGAGCACCTACGACGGCGAGGACTCCTACAGCGGTGAAAGCACTTACGACGGTGAGGATTCCACTGGAGCAGAGACAGATCTGGTTCTGGATGTGGACAGCGGCGAGACAGAAGAATCTGAGACATAAGAATCATGAAGCATTGGAAAACCCCTGGAAGCTGGTCATTCTTCCAGGGGTTCTTTTTTTATTCTTCGCTGCCTGTCAGCTTGCTGGCTCTTTCCTCTACCTGTTTCTTCTGGATTTCTGCCGGAGCCTGCTCATAGCGTGCAAACTCATAGGAGAAGTCTCCGCTTCCTCCGGTCATGGAACGAAGGGTCGTGGAGTATCCGTAAAGCTCCATGGTAGGAACATCCGCTTCGATGATCTGATTGCCCTTGTGATCCGGATTCATTCCTAAGACACGCCCCCGGCGTTTATTGAGGTCACCCATCACATCACCGGTATATTTGTCCGGTACAACCACCTTCAGGGAAGAGATCGGCTCTAAGAGTACCGGAGAAGCCTCCATGAACCCTTTTTTGAATGCCTGGATAGCTGCCGTCTTGAATGCCATCTCCGAGGAGTCTACCGGATGATAGGAGCCATCATAAAGGACTGCCTTCACGCCTACTACCGGATACGCTGCCAGCGGGCCTCTCTGTACAGATTCCTGGATTCCTTTCTCCACAGCCGGGAAGTAGTTTTTCGGAACCGCCCCTCCTACTACCTCCTGTTCAAACACGTAGGGAGTTTCCAGATCGCCGGATGGCTCAAAACGCATCTTCACATGACCATACTGTCCATGTCCGCCGGACTGTTTCTTATATTTTGCTTCCACATCGGATTTCTTGCGGATCGTCTCGCGGAACGCCACCTTCGGCTTTTCCAGTTCCACTTCAATTTTATATTTGCTAAGCAGCTTGCTCTGGATCACCTCCAGATGCTGGTCACCCATACCGTAAAGAAGCGTCTGCCGGTTCTCGGAATCGTTGACCGCCTTCATCGTCAGATCCTCGCTCATGATCTTGCTCAGAGCCTGGGAAATCTTATCTTCATCACCCTTATTCTTTGCCCGGTATCTCTTGTATGTATAAGGAACGGATACGTCCACTCTGCCATACTGCACAGGGGTTGCTTTGGTGGATAAGGTATCTCCGGTACGTGTGGAAACCAACTTGCCGACTGCTCCCAAGTCACCTGCATGAAGCTCGCTGACCTCAACGGGTTTGCTGCCCTCAAACACGTACAGCTTATTGATCTTCTCCTCTGCGTCCTTGTCGGAATTGTAAAGGGTATCGTCGTTTTTGATAACACCGGAGCACACCTTGATCATGGAATATTTGCCGATGAAAGGATCGACGATGGTTTTCCATACCTGGGCTGTCTTAGCCTTTGAGAAATCGTAATCTGCCTCAAAGATCTCATTGGTTTTCATGGAGATGCCGGCTTTCTTTCTCTTGTCCGGGCTCGGGAAATACTGAACGATATCGTCCAGAAGGTTCGCGACGCCTTTCAGCTGTACACTGGAACCTAAGGTCACCGGAACGATGGAACCGTCATCCACATTGGCAGTGAGCGCCATCAGAATCTCGGCAATAGAGAATTCGTCTCCGCCGAAGTAACGATCCATAAATTCCTCACTGGTCTCCGCAACGGCTTCCAGAAGATTCTCCCTGTATTTCTCAAGATATTCCATGGAATAATCCGGAATCGGGCATTCTTCCTTCTCTCCTTTTCCGACCCACTTTCTTCCTTCTTGTTTTACAACGTTTACATATCCTACGAATTCCTCGTTCTCACGGATCGGCAGATGGATCGGGGCGATCTTCTTGCCATAGATCTCGGTCAGATCTTCAACCACCTGGCGGAAGCTGGCGTTGTCCAGATCCATGTCGCTTACATAGAACATCCTGGGAAGCTTATATTTTTCACAAAGATCCCAAGCCTTCTGTGTTCCTACCTCAACGCCGTTCTTTCCGGAAACCACAATGACTGCCGCATCTGCAGCCTGAGCCGCTTCCTCAGCCTCTCCAACAAAATCGAAATAGCCCGGTGCATCCAGCACGTTCACTTTTACGTCTCCCCATATAACGGGAACCATGGATGTGCTGATGGAAAACTTTCTCTTGATCTCTTCTTTATCAAAATCGCTGATGGTATTTCCTTCTGCCACGCTGCCAAGTCTGCTGGTAATTCCGCCCATGTATGCCATTGCTTCTACCAAGCTCGTCTTTCCCGCTCCACCGTGACCAAGGATTACTACGTTACGAATTTTGTCAGTTGTGTAAACTTTCATACGAATTTCCTCCAATTCCAGTTAAATATTTTTCTGCATTGTGAAATATCGCTGATCTCATCCATCATCAATATTTTACGGTATGGATACATTGTACTAAAAAAATCAAAATATTTCAACTACTTTATTCATTTCTGACAAAAAACTTTTTCACCGATATTTTTCGCACTATAAAGTGCTAAGTCGTTGACATTTATTCCTAGATCAAGTAAAATAAACGGGAACATACCGACGAATTAGTTTGAACAGAAAGAGGATTTTATTATGATTATTATTATGAAACCCCATGCGCCTGATGAAAGCATCCAAAAGGTGGCGCATTTAATTGAAGAAAACGGTCTGACTGTCCATCTCTCAAAGGGTGAGGAAGTCACCATCATCGGCGTAGTGGGTGACAAAACCCGTCTTGCCGGAAAAAACTTGGAGCTGATTCCCGGCGTAGACCGAATCGTTCCGGTGACGGAAAGCTACAAGCTTTCCAATCTGAAATTCCACCCCTCCCCTTCTGTCATTCAGGTTGGGAGCACGGAGATTGGACCCAACAATCTGACAATTATGGCTGGTCCCTGTGCCATTGAATCCAGAGAGCAGCTCCTCACCATTGCCCGAGGAGTCAAAAAGGCTGGCGCTACGATCCTCCGCGGCGGCGCCTACAAACCGCGCACTTCTCCATACTCCTTCCAGGGACTGGAGGAGGAAGGGCTGAAATATATGAAAGAGGCTAGTGAAGAGACAGGACTTATGACCATCTGTGAGGTCATCAGCGCCGCTTCCCTGGAAACAGCTGTCAACTACGTGGATATGATCCAGATCGGCGCCCGCAACATGCAGAATTTCCAGCTTCTTCGGGAAGCCGGAAGGGCGGGGCTTCCGGTCCTGCTGAAAAGAGGGCTCTCCGCCACCATCGAGGAATGGCTGAACGCGGCGGAATACATCATGGCGGAAGGGAATCCCAACGTAGTCCTCTGCGAGCGGGGAATCCGCACCTATGAAACTTCCACCAGGAATACCTTGGATATCAGCGCTGTGCCTGTCCTGAAATCCAAAACCCACCTGCCCGTTATCGTAGATCCCAGCCACGCCTCCGGCGTACGAGCCTATGTGGCGCCTCTCGCCAAGAGTGCCGTCGCCTGCGGTGCGGACGGTCTGATGATCGAGGTCCACAACAATCCGGCTTGCGCCCTTTCTGACGGGCCGCAGTCCCTGACCCTCGAACAGTTCCAGGAACTCACACAAAAGCTCGCTCCTTACTGCGAGCTGGAAGGAAGGAAATTTTCATGAGTGATCTTACCGTCGGCTTCATAGGTCTCGGACTGATCGGTGGTTCCATCGCCCGCGCCATTAAATATTATTATCCGAACGCCCGCATCCTGGCACATACCAGGAGCAGCCGCACGATGGACTTTGCAAAGAAGGAGCAGATCATCGACGAAGGTTATCCAGCCATCACAGATGCGTTCCATGACTGCGATTATCTCTTTCTCTGTGCTCCGGTGGAAACCAATGCGTCCTATCTGCCGACGATCGCTCCCATTTTGAAAGATGGATGCATCCTCACGGACGTGGGAAGCACAAAAGGAGATATTCATCAAAAAGTTCAGGAAGCACGGCTTACTCACTGTTTCATCGGGGGGCATCCTATGGCTGGTTCTGAAAAAACCGGGATTGAAAATTCCAAGCGCATCCTTTTGGAAAATGCTTACTACATACTGACCCCGGAAAAGGACGTTCCAACGGAACAGGTGGAACGTTTCCGAAAGCTGGTGCGTTCCCTGAAGGCGCTGCCCCTGGTTCTCTCCTATGAGGAACATGACTATTCAACAGCGGCTGTCAGCCACCTTCCCCATATCATTGCCTCCTCCCTGGTCAATCTCGTACACGATTCTGACACAGAGAAGAAGACGATGAAGACGATCGCAGCAGGCGGCTTCAAGGATATCACCAGGATTGCATCTTCTTCCCCGGAAATGTGGGAGCAGATCTGCGCCACCAACCGTGACAACATCCTGAAGGTTCTGGACGCCTATCTGGGAAGTCTCTCCTCCATCCGTCAATTTCTCGCAGACGGTGACCATGATGCAATCTACCGATTGTTTGAAGAGTCGAGAGACTACAGAAACTCCATCTCAGACACAGCAAAAGGACCGCTTCCCAAAAGCTACTCCATTTATTGTGACATGGTCGATGAGGCAGGAGGCATCGCGGCGCTTGCCACAATCCTTGCCACCAACGGCATCAGCATCAAAAACATCGGGATTGTACACAACCGGGAATTTGAGGAAGCCGTCCTCCATGTAGAATTCTATGAAGAGGATGCCATGCGAAGGGCTGTCTCCTTACTCCGCCGTTACCGCTATGTCATCTATGAACGCAATTAAGAGGAGGTAGGTGTGGTATGAATTTTTCAAAAGCTTCCGCCCTAAAGGGCGAGATTTGCATTCCGGGAGACAAATCCATCTCCCACCGCGCTGTCATGCTGGGTGCCTTAGCGGATGGCATGACAGAGGTCACCAATTTTCTGAAGGGAGCTGATTGTCTTTCCACGATCCAATGTTTCCGAAACCTTGGGATCCGGATTGAGGAGGATCAGGAGATTCTTCGCATTTACGGCAAAGGGCTTTACGGGCTCTCTGCTCCTTCAGACACTCTGGATACCGGAAACAGCGGCACGACTACCCGGCTGATCTCCGGTATCCTCTCCGGCCAGCCCTTTACCACCGTCCTAAACGGCGACGCTTCTATCCAAAGCCGTCCCATGAAGCGGATTATGGTACCCTTAAGGCAGATGGGCGCCGACATCGTCAGCATCCGCGGAAATGACTGCGCTCCCCTTCGCATTACCGGCGGTTCGCTGAGAGGAATCCACTATCATTCTCCTGTGGCTTCTGCCCAGGTGAAATCCGCCATTCTCCTGGCGGGAATGTATGCCGATTCCCCCACTACCGTCACGGAACCCAGCCTGTCCCGCAATCACTCGGAGCTCATGCTGAATTACTTCGGCGGCGATGTCAAAAGTAAAGGGACGACCGTCACCATACAGCCAAATCCACGCCTTACGGGACGTAAGGTCTCTGTCCCGGGAGATATCTCCTCCGCCGCCTACTTCCTGGCAGCCGCGTTGATCGTACCCGGCTCCGAGGTTCTGATCCGCCATGTGGGGATCAATCCCACAAGGAACGGCATCCTGAAGGTTGCCCGGCAGATGGGTGCTGATGTTACATTGTTAAACCACTCCGAAGGGGAGGGGGAACCCACCGCCGACCTGCTGGTGAAATCTTCATCCCTCAAAGCGGTAACCATCGAGGGCAGTCTGATCCCCACCCTCATCGATGAGATCCCCATTCTTGCCGTGCTCGCCTGCTTTGCGGAGGGCACCACTTATATCAAAGATGCCCAGGAGCTAAAAGTGAAGGAATCCAACCGGATCGATACCGTCGTGGAAAACCTGATAGCCATGGGCGCAAACGCTACTGCCACCGAAGACGGGATGGTCATCGAAGGCGGCCATGGGCTTCATGGAGGTCTCGTTGACAGCCATATGGATCACCGGATCGCCATGTCTTTCGCCGTAGCCGCCCTGGCTGCGGAGGGAAAGACCGACATTCGGGACGCGGAATGTGTCAATATCAGTTACCCATCCTTTTATAAAGATCTGAACTCCCTGATGTAAAGAAAAAGCCGGTTCGGGCAAGAATCCCATCAAATTGGGATTCCGTCCGAATCGGCTTTTTGAGCTGTATCTGCGTTTTTACCGCTGCCCGGATTCTTTTTCCGGCAGCCCTGCTGCTTCTGCCAGTTCTTTCAGCACTGCGTGGATCTCTTTGTGGGAATGCTTCAGGGAAAGCACCTTTCCCTCAGGATTCAAAAAGCAGTGTTTTGTTCCTCCAACGCAGCGCACTTCGTTGGTTTTTTCGTCCGTCACTTCATATTCCATCGTCAGCACGACTCCGTTGTACTGCTTTACCGTGGTACGGATCATCACGGAATCTCCAAACCTAGTCATGGTCTTGTAGGACGCATGTGCTTCCAAAACCGGAATCAGCACCCCCGCCGCCTCCATAGCGTCATAGGTGATGGAGGTCTGGTTCAAAATATCAACTCTAGCTTCTTCAAACCAGCGGATATAATTGGAATGGTGAACGATTCCCATCCTGTCTGTCTCATAATACTGCACTGTGTGGCGATACGGTTTGATCTCATTCATAGCAATATTCCCCGTTCTCCTTCACCCCATAGAAATCTCCGAAAGTCAGGGAGAATATTTCCTCTTCCCTGGCGCGAAGATCGACCTCGTTTTTGATGAGGTACTGATAGATTCCGTCATGGGAGATATCCCCCTGCTGCAGAAATCCGATCAGGCGGTGATTTCTGAAAATTGCTCTTTCATACTGTTCCCTGCTTTCCCGGGCAACGACCTGATCGCCCTCCCGGGGATTCAAAGCTCCTACGCACAGGGAAACCAACCCAAAGAAATTGATGGTATTCTTGGCAGCAAAGCGATCCGTATACCGGCATTGGTCACCCAGCACCATATTCCTGGCTGCCGTCCTTCCCTGTTTTTGGGCATTTGGCCAAATCCCTGACAACCCTGTCACATCGCCTGCCGCATAGACGTCAGGCAGATTGGTTCTCAGATATTCATCCACCTTAATCCCCCGGTCGATCAAAAGGGAGCTGCCCTCAAAGCACGCCACTGCGCTTCTCACACCAGCTGCCACAATCACCATATCACATTCCAGCTTCTCTCCATTGTCCAGGATCACGTGGGTGACATCCCCGTTTTCGCTTAAGAGGGTGTCTTCGCCCTTCCTTCCCAGACAGAACCGGCAGCCTGCCTTTTCAAAACGTTTCTGATATTCCAAAGCGCCCTTTTCATCCAACTGGATCGGCAGAATCCTATCCGCCATCTCAACAATGGTAATCTCCTTGCCCTGCTCCAAAAGCCCGTATGCAGCATCCAGCCCCACCAGTCCAGAACCAATGATCACTACTTTCTTGGAGTTCTGCGCTCTCTCGTTGATTGCCTTTGCATCACTTAAGTGACGCAGCCCGTAAACATTGGAAGCAGTCCTGAGCGCCCCTACCGGAGGGATAAAACTCTCGGCACCGGTAGCGATCAAAAGCTTGTCATACTGGACACTGCTGCCGTCCGTTCCATAATAAACGTTCTTTTCCTCTGCATCCAGCCTCGTTACTTTCTGCCCGGTGATCCGACCGATGTGATTTTTTTCAAAAAAATCTGCCGGTACAAAATTCAGCCCATCCTCATCCCTCTCATGGCTCAAATATTTGTGGAGCATACAGCGGGAATGGGGCTGTTCTTCCGCAGAGATCATGACGATCTCATCCTGAGGAGCCAGTTCCCGAAGGGTCTTTGCTGCGGTCATCCCCGCAGCTCCGATCCCGATGATCACATACTTCATAGCCTATACCTCCTCCACATGGATCGCCTGCTTGGGACATGCCTTCACACAGCTTGGATCCTGTCCTAAATCTTTGCAGAAATCGCATTTGATTACATAGCTCTTAGTCGCATCATCCGGCTTCAGGACGCCATAAGGGCAATTCATCACACACATGAAGCAGGAACCGCATTTTTCCCGATCGTAATAGACATGGCCGTCTGCCGGATCCTTTGTCAGCGCTCCGCTCATACAGGAGAGCACACATTCCGGCTCATCACAATGGCGGCAGAAAATCGGCTTGTAGCCATCGGCACTCTTGTAAATAAAATTGCGGCTCTCGTTGGCGGGATCCGAAAGATCCAGCGTGTAGATGCTGCCGTTCTCTTTCCGGTGTGCCTGCATACAGGCAAGGCTGCAGCTTTTGCATCCGTCGCACTTTTCGGCGTCTATGATAATTCGTTTCATCTGCTTGCCCCCTTATCAGATATTCAGGCCAGCTCGTTTTTCCATAATGATCTGTTCCAGGATGTCTGCACTTTCCTTGGCATCGCCGTTGATAATCACCTGCCCTCCGGTCAGCTCCTTCATATCCTCTGTCAAAAGCTTCACCGCCAGCTTGCTTCCAGTCACGAAAGGCGGAAGGCCTAGATGCAGCGGGAGCCCCAAGGCAAGCCCGAAGCAGCCGTCAGCCAGTGCCTGTTCCTCCAGCCACTGGGCAGCGGACAGCACCAGAGGAAGCTTCGGAATATCCACGCCGATCTCCTTGGCAAGCTCGGTAGCTACGATCTCCAGTCGCCCGATTGCCAGACAAGGACCAAAATTCAGCACAGGCGGGATTCCCAGCTTCTCACAGACTGCACGGAGTTTCGGTCCTGCAAGTTTCGCAGCTTCCGGCTCCATCAGGCCGCAGTTTTCGATTCCTCCTGAAGAACACCCTGCCGTCAGCACCAGGATATCCCTGGAGATCAGTTCTTTGGTCAACTCTACGGTCAAGACATCGTGTCCTCCTGCCGTCAGGTTGGAACAGCCTACCACACCTGCAACCCCTTTGATATCTCCCGATACCAGAAGGTCAATCAGCGGCTTCCAGGTATCGCCCAGGAATTTCTTCAGGGAACCCTCGCTGACACCGGTAAGGGTATCGTCATTGCCGTGTTCCGGGAAGAGGTTCATCGTTACCTTGCCTCTTCTTGCCTTGTATGCTTCCACGATCTCATCGATGATCTCCATGCTCTGCTTCTCTCTGTTATCAAAATCAAAGGGTTTCAGCTCTGCATTTGCTTTCTTTGCCACATCGTCCAGACAGATCTGTTTGATCATGAGCTGATCGCAGATGGGCTCAATGCCGGGCAGCGTACAGTTAAACTCGGACAGTACGGCATCGATGCCGCCAGTTGCAAGCACTGCCTCGCTTGTATAATTGTTTCCGGCATGGCCTTCAAAAATATCCGTATAGTGGGCGCCTCTCAGCTGCAGATCCTGCCCGACACAGGTACAGCCCACCAGTTTAAAGCCCTTTGCTCCGGCTGCCTTTGCCTTTGCAACAGCCTCCTCGCTTTTCAGACGCTCCTGCAGATCCACAAAAATCGTGTGCTGGTGTCCGGTGATCATGATATTGATGTAGTCCGGATCAATCACCCGAAGTCCTACCGGCGCAAGACGAAGCTCCGGCTCTCCTAAGAGGATATCATTCAGCAGATTGGTCAACGTCAAGCCGTAAAGCCCTGTGGAGATTCCCAACTTCAGGCAGTCCGTATACATATCCACCGGATCAGAATTCAAGTTGGTAGAACATTTTACCACTCCGTGGAAGACTTCTCCCTTAGCTCCTCCAGGAAGAATACCCAAAGCTTTCCATTTCTCATAACGGGGAGCATAGGCAAGCTTCTCTACCAGCTCCATCTTCTCATACTCCGGTTTGTACAGATCGTCCAGCACCTTCTGCGCTACCTGCTCTGCCTTCTCGTACTTATCCTCAGCTTCCACTCCCAGAAGCTCTGCCAGATGGTTCAGGGCATTCTTTCCTTTGATCTCCCCTCTTGCCTTCGCCGTCTTTAATACGTTCAATGCCGTATTTTCCACAATGTGGATATAGCATCCGGAGCCTGCTGCAACAGCTCTCAGAAAATTCCGTGCCACGATCACATCAGCGGTCGCGCCGCAGATTCCTCTCGGTGCCTTCGGTGTGATCCGGCAGGGACCGTTGGAACACAGGCGGCAGCATACTCCCTGCAGCCCAAAGCCGCATTTGGTACTCTGGCTCTCTACCCGGTGATGGGAGGTTTCCATAGAAAGCCCTTTGATATAACCTTCCAATGGCTTGTCTGCACTCTTACATGTGGAACATCCAACACATTCGTTCATTTGTTCTTTATCCTCCTTGAATGTTTTTCTGATAATGTGGAGATTATATCAACCATTCACAATATTAGTCAAGGTTAACTCCTGTCAACAGCCGTTTTTGTCCTTTGCATGCCTGCCTCATGCAGCCCCTTCAAATCATAGTAAAAAAGGTACTGCTGGATGATTCCTGCCATCCTGCCGTAACGCTCAAAGGGAAATCCTTGAGGATATTCCCGCTGCAGCACATTCTTGATGTGTGTATCTACCGGAAAGGCCTCCAGATGCCCAAGGCCAAACAGGCAGATACAGTCTGCCACCTTATCTCCTACACCTGGCAAACGCTTTAACTCTTCCCTCGCTTCTTGGTAGGGAAGACTTCGGATCCGGCAAAGATCCACCGTCCCATTCAAAACGCTTTGCACTGTTTTTTCTATGTATTTGCTTCGGTATCCGAAATTCATGCCTCGCAGCGTATCTTCTGAGACATCCCGCAGCTCTTCTGGTCCCGGAAATGTATCATAGATTTCCCCTTCCAAGGTTTCTTTTTTCTTACCGTAATGGCCGCAGAGTACCGCAATACACGTTTTAATCCGTTTGATATTGTTTTGCTGGGAAATCAAAAACGTCAAAATCATTTCCCACAAATCCTGATGAAGAATCCGGATCCCGTTTCCGAACTCGGCAGCTTTCACCAAATAGGCGTCATTTGGGTCTATCTTTTCCCGAAGCGCCCCATAGTCCCTGCCGAGATCAAAATATTCTTCCCAGATTTCCCGAAATTCCTCCTCCGTACAGAAAAACGTCACTTGTTCCCCTTTCTGGGCAAGCCTAAGCCGCCGTCCAAGGGCATTCACGGCATATTCTCCTTCTCTTATCTGTTCCATGCGGAAGCATTGACCCGAATCCGCGATTTCTTTTAATTGAAAATAGGGAATTGTTTTTTTCATCTTTCCTCACTCATTGGCTGGGCGACAGCCGCAATAGAAGGGCTGCCGCCAAATTTACAAAGCTTCTTCCACTCTATACGAGCTTTTGGATATTCATGGAAATCTCCGTATACAGAAAACCTCCGCCTGATCCTACTACATTCACGACAGCAGGCACATTTTTCACCTGGATAATCTGCGTAAACGCAATATTGCTGACTCCAGAGGAATTTTGGAAGACACAATGTACGCTGCTCCCCGGCACTGCATTGCCCTGCTGCTGGAGATTCATCAGAATCGTCAAAGGATACTTCTGCCCCTGCGCCGGGGAAATCGATCCATGAAAAGAAATGTAATAATATCCTGGCTGTTCAATGGTAACGTCTGCAGAGTTCTGGCTGTGTGTCACAGATGTTCCATAAGAGACTGCATTTCGGTCAAAAATCAGCTTGCTGCCTGAGGTACCAGGTTGAGACGGAGTTGAATATGCGCTCAGAAATTCCGAAACGGCTCCTGAAGCCCCAGTCGCACCTTGCGGCCCGGTCGCTCCAGTTACTCCCTGCGGTCCGGTAGGTCCAGTTACCCCCTGCGGTCCGGTCGCTCCGGTTACTCCCTGCGGTCCGGTCGCTCCGGTTACTCCCTGAGGTCCGGTCGCTCCAGTTACTCCCTGAGGCCCGGTCGCTCCGGTTACTCCCTGCGGCCCGGTCGCTCCAGTTACTCCCTGAGGCCCGGTCGCTCCAGTTACTCCCTGCGGCCCGGTAGGTCCTTCTGGTCCCGGCGGACACGATGGGGGACATGGCGGTTTAGGACGGCAGCCATTTGGACAACAGCCGCATGTTACATTTTGCCCCTCCACATCCGTTTCTTTCTTTTCACTGCGAAACCAAAACATAGAGATTCCTTCTTCCATTGAGTTTTCCCTATATAATATGACATACTGCTAGACTGGGTGAGCTTCTTTTCGCTGCTGAAAATAAACCCTGTTTTGGAGATAATATTGAGAATATGGCTGGAATTTGCCTGCCAGCTCATTATACGCCTCTGCTTTTTCAAATTCTCCCATCCGGTCATAACAGACACAAAGGGAAATTGCCGGAAGATACCCATAACATTCTTCTTGAATAAAAGCACCTGCCCTTACCGCTTTTTTGGCTGACAATGCTTGATGATACCAATAGGCAGCCTGTTCTAATTCCCCTCTCTCCAAAAAACATCTGCCCAACTCACAGGCCGTCTCGCCTCTCGGTACATCAAAAGAAAGCCCTCTAAGAAGAGCATGTAACCGTTCCTCTTCTCTGCCCATCCGTTCATAGCATTTTGCCAACTGACGCGTACCGTCAATCTGATTTTCCCTCCACGCATCTTCTCTCTTCAAAAAGCATTCCAGCTTATCTGCCCCTTCCCTGAATTTCCCTGCATTCAGTAGCTCTCGTCCATAATAATACAGCTCCCTGGCCTGAAACTTCACACCTTCTTGTTCCATCTTCCTGTAAATCCTCAAATTCCGTCTGCCATCTGCATTCTTACTCTTCCTATGCTCCACAGGAATCGAACTGTAAAAAATATGTCCTTTCAGTGGAATTGCCTCATGAACCCTGCCTTCGAACCGATATTCCTCCGTATTTCTCACAATCCTCTCCCGATCATAGAAAAACAAAGCATTTCCTTCTGGATCGAAGGCAGTGACATAGGGCATCATAACGATATCCGTTTTTCTTGGCAATGTTTCTTTCAGCTCTTTCAGGCGCTGCACACTGTCCTCTGTGATCACATCGTCTGCATCCAGCCACAGCAAATACTCCTTGGTCGCCTTTTCAAAGCTGAAATTTCTAGCTTTGGAGAAATCATCCTCCCAAGGGAACTCATACACCTGCTCCGTATACTTTCCTGCAATCTCACGTGTATGGTCTTCGGATCCCGTATCCACAATGATCAATTCTTCTGCGACCTGGGAAGCTCCTCGCAGGCACCGGTCCAGAACCTGCTCCTCATCCCTCACAATCATACACAAACTGATGGAAATCAAAAAATCCCTCCTCCCCTTTTCCATCATATGAAAAAAGCGAGCGAGGGAAACCGTCTGCCTTTATAAAAACCGATTTTTGAATGCTGTTAGCTGGCGCTGATTGCGAATCACAAGTGTTTTCTCTGGATATCGCCCAGCTGCCAGACGGTAAAGCCTGTCTGCTTTCCTGGTTCTCCCATTCCAAAGAACCCATAGAAGGAATTCCGGGTCAAGCTTCTCCTGGCAGCCCTCCGCCATACTCTCCCTGGTTTTCCTTCTATTTTTCAGAAACCGTTTCAGGATACGGAACAGGCAGGAGAGACGGCTGAACTTCAAAAAAATGACGATATCCGCTTCCCGCAGCTTTCTCCTTCCACAAAGTCCCAGATAATTTCCGTCGATCACCCAGTTTTTCTGTTCCAAAAAACGTTTGACGATCCGTTTTGCTTCTCCCTCCTCCCGTTCCACCCACCCCGGAAGGAAATGAACCGAATCCAGATAGAGCAGGGGGAGCTGGTAGCGAACGCTCAGCTCCTTGCTCAGCGTAGATTTTCCGCTTCCGCTGTAGCCGATCACCGCAATCTTCATACACTTACTTCCTTACCTTCACCTTGACGGTACTGCTGTATGCTCCATAGTATTTCTTCCCTCTGTAGGTTCCATAGGAGCGCACTTTGAAATAATAGGTCTTTCCCTTCTTCAGCTTGCTGACCGTTCTCTTGTAGGTACTGTATTTCGTGACCGTGACCGTTTTGACATTTTTTCGGAAGCTTTTGCTGGTGGAATAGCGAATCTGATAACCCTTGGCTGTCCTATCCTTTTTCCAGCGGATAAGGGTACTTCCTGGCCTGTTGCTCTTCGCGTAGACAATCTTCTGCTTGGCAGGATTGACGGTAACCGTGCACTTGTAGGTCTTCCCGTTCCATGAAGCAGTGATCGCTGCCTTTCCAGGCTTCTTTCCCTTGATAAGCCCGCTGCTGGAAACCGAGACAACGGAGGATGCGCTGCTTTTCCAGCTTACCGTTCCCTTGGCACCGCTTAGACGAAGCCTCAGGCTTTTTCCTACTGTGAGCTTTGCCGTCTTTTTACTGATCTTTACCTGCTCCTCTGAAGGTTTCGGAGCAGACGGGGACTCTGCCGAAGATCCTCCCGACGACGGCGCTTCTGTCGTGGGGGCTTCGGTATCTGAGGTTTCCGGATTCTTTCTCCACCTGGCTGTGAGAGAAAAGTCCTCGTGATAAATCGGATAGATCGCAATCATATAACTTCCTGGATATTGATCCACTTCCCATCCTTCAAAGGTGTATCCCTCCCTGGTAGGATCTTGAAGGACAATCGTATCTCCCGCATAGTAATATTCCGGGTTTTCGGGATTCTGGATTCCTCCGTTCAAATGATAGGTAATTGTATAGCGCCCCGGAACTGCTGTCCCTCCTCCGCCTGAGGAGTTTCCTGCCTCCTGCCCTGTTATAACCGTTTCAAGCCCAGCGGTATCGCTGCCGATGGACCAGGCGATCACTTCCCGCTGCTCATTCAGCACCAAGGCAAGCGGAAGCGTCGTGCTGCTGCCGGATACTCCCAACTGTTTCAAAAGCGACCACATTTGGCTGTTGTAGGAACCGTCATGCGCTACCACCAGCTCCGGGTAGGCAGATTTGAAGCTTGCAAGCTCCCCCGCCGAGGAATCTACATCCATCAGAATTCCCTGTACCGAATATCCTTTTTCACGAAGCTCTGCCGCTTTCAGCAGCATCGCCTTGGTGTTGGGGCATCTGGTTCTACCATATGCCAAAACCAGCCGTTTCTCCGAATAGTCTGTCAGCTTCTTCCCAGCCTCCTGATAGGGATAAACGATAATCCCCTCCGCTAACCCCTGCGTACTGATCACATTCATTGCCGCCGCTTCCATCCGAAAGCTTCCAAACGCCAGTATACAAAACAGCACTGCGCAAAGGGCTCCAAGCCACTCCCTCTTCTTCGCTTTCATCTCTTATCGCTCCTTTCTTTCCCTAGATCCGCTGCGCCTTTCTGCGGCCGGATGGGGAAACGATCTTCCCTCCCTGCATGGTCTGTTTAAATTTGCTTATCCATGCAGCTTTCCTCCGTCGTATTGCGCAAAAAAATCAGGGATTGGTCTGGTTACAGTGTAACACAAACGAATCCCTGATACAATCTTTTCCTGATACTGGTACCTAAGAATGTCAGTCAGAGGAGCCGCTGGAAGACGCTGCCGCCGCCGATGCAGCCGTTGCTGCACAGATCGCCGTCTGCTGAGCCACGATCAAGGAGATTGCACCGTTCACCGCCGCCATAGAGAGGGACATTCCAGACAGCTCATCCACACAATCGCTCATGGTCAGCATCCCTGCATACATTAGACGCTGCTTTTCTCCCACGCCAAACAAGCCAAATCCTTTCTGATGCTTGAGATATCCATCCACTTCACAGATGGTTCCGGCAAGCTCTCCCAGATCCTGATCCATCATCGAGAGCACTCCCAGAGTGGGCAGCTCCTGGTTTCTTCCGTAACGATGCCCTCTGCTCTTAAGTTCCTGGTAAAGCTTCACAGTCCTGGCGCATTTATCTTCCGCGTTCCCTTCTCCGAGAGTCAGCACATGGCTTAAGGACTGTACGGAATTTCCCGAGTAAAATTCCCGTTTCAGGATCTCATAGCAGCGCTCCGTCTCTTCCACCGCCGCTTCTTCCTCCAATCCTGCCAGAGCCAAAAGGGCTGCAAAGGTACTGTCCTCGCCGGAGGTCAGGAAGGGATGTTTCTTCTTCATCAAGTCATAGATCCGCCTTGTACGCTCTACAATACTGTCATATTCCTCCTCCTTTGCCAGCTCTGCGATCACCTGTGCCACCATAGGAAGATACGTGGAGGTGAAAAATACCCCTTTCAGCTTGTCATAGATCAGCAGGGTACGCCTCAGGCTGTCCTCCGGAAATTCCTCCATGGACAGTCTGGTGATCGTCACCAGCCTGGTCATTCCGCGAAAATTGGAAAAAGCGCCCGTCTCCTGCTTCAGCAGCCGCTTGCACCGTTCCATCTTGTCCATGTCCGCCGTCTGGTTCTTGGAGGTCACGATCTCCGCACAGAGCGGGTACATATAGGTACTTTCCCAGCCAAATCCGGAACGGATCAAATTTCTGTTTTCAATAAATAACCTGCATTTTGCTTCCAAAGACGCTTTCATTTCTTTTTTCTCCTTCTCTTTTTACTCTAAAAGTCCGCCGCCGAATAGACGGCATGTATTCAGGGATGCCAAATACGCCCGCCGGAATTTTCCGGGATAGTGATACGCCTGCCCAGCGGGCGTATGTAGGCTTACTCAGTACACCTCTGAACCAAAGGGCATCAAAGCCAGTTTTGCCAGCTTGAAATGCTGCAAGCCAAAAGGAATTCCAAGGATCGTCACACAGCACACCACGCCGAACGCCAGATGCTCAATCGCCAACGGAAGACCCGACAAGAGGATCCACAGGACGTTAAGCAGTAAAGATCCTGCCCCGCCTCCGTAATGAACCTCCTTCCCAAAGGGAAAGAAACTTAACGAGGCGAATTTGAAACACTGCAGACCTACAGGGATCCCCACCACGGTGATGCACCACAGGCAGCCCGCCAGGCACCAGCTCAAACCGCTTACTAGACCTCCCAGCAAAAACCAGAGCAAATTTCCTAAACAACCCATCCTTTGTCAGTAACCTCCATTTCGGTATCGAAGCTCTTCCAAAATCCAGCGGATCTGGGAAATGGCGTCATCCACCCTCTCCAAAACCTCGGCAATTCTGGAATACACCAGATAGTCCACCAGCAGCCCGTCCAGCAGATAGTCCGCCGTCACCAAAAAGCTGCCGATATCGATTCTTAATTCTCCCATTTGCGGAAGAGCGCGGACGCTTTCTGAAAAAAACTGAAGATCGTTCCTCGCAATCCTCAGCACCTCCTCCGCTTCCTCCAATTTGGAGTGCTTCCTCCAGGCTGATCAGCGCCTGTTCGCCCGCACCCGCCACATTGATCAGTTCCTGATCCATCGTTTCTCCTTCCCGTACTGAAAACGCTCTTCGTCTCCCTCTTATATCTTGTCTGGAATATAGCATACTTCCATGGGGAAGTCAATCTCGTTGGAAGAACTTAAGAATTTATCGGAAGGATTTTCATTTTTGTTAAGAAATGCTATACTATACTTGTCTATTCGTACAATAGACAAACACATGATAAGAGAAAGAGGGAAGATCTATGAAACTGAAAACGAAATGCATGGCGTTTTTCATCGCCTTCACCCTGCTGCTCGGGCTTGCCCCGCAGCCGCTGTTTGCCGGCTGCCCGCTGACTGTGGAAGCTCATTCCGGCAGGACAGATGCCTATGGCGGTCACCGTGACAACCAGAACGCAAGCGGTCTTGGCTATTACCACTATCACTGCGGCGGTCACCCCGCCCACCTGCACCCCAACGGTGTCTGTCCTTATTCCGGTTCTGCTAGTTCCGGTTCCACAAGCTCCAGTTCCACAAGCTCTGGTTCTACGGGCTCTGGTTCCACGAATTCCAGCTCCCCGTCTGTTTCCAGACCAGCCGCAAAACTGAACCGTAAGAGGGTTACCCTCTCCGTGGGAAAACGCTCCAGGCTGAGATTAAAAAATGCCAAGGGAACCGTCAAATGGGCTTCCGGAAATAAACGGATTGCCTCTGTCAGCTCCAACGGAACCGTTTCAGCCAAGAGAGCCGGAACCTGCGTGATCACCGCCAGGTACAACGGCAGAAACTACCGCTGCCGGATCATCGTCAAAAATCCGTTTCGGCTAAAGACCTCCGACATCACGATCCAGGCAGGGCAGCAGAAAACCCTGAAGGCGAATGTGAAAGCTTCCTCCATCACCTGGAGAAGCGGCAAAAAGGACGTGGTCTCCGTCTCCAAATCCGGTGTGATCACCGGTAAGGCAAAGGGACGCTGCTTCGTCTATGCCACCTACATGGGCAAAACACAGAAATGCAGAGTCATTGTACAGGCACCTCCTGAAACCTCTGCCCCCACAGTCTCATAACGCTGTCTGAGGCAGCCAGGACATGGGGGATGTATTCCTGTCTCAAACTGCAGCACCGGCGATCCATTCGGACCGCCGGTACACTTTTATACACGTCTTTGTTTTAAATAGCCATATCCCGCCAGCAAAAGGCACGCTGCCCCAATCCCCACATAAGCGATGGGAATGTATTCATATGCCCTCAGCGACAAACCGCCAATGGAAAAGAGCGTCCCCCCAAACAGGGAATCCACACTGGCAAATTTCCCCGGAAGGAGCTGGGTGATAAGATAAATGCTTCGGAAAGACCGGGGAACAGACCCCAAAAATACCGGTAAGAAGGTCAGGATCAGACCAAGGATCACCGGACCGAAGGCACTTTTCATTCCCGCAGAACACAGCATGGCAAACAGCGCCGTCAGTACTGAGGCAAGGATGCTGCACAGCAAAAGAATTAAGAGCATGCTTCCAACCGACGCCTGCCAGGCGCTTCCGAAAAATGCCGGGAGCGTCTGAATCGGGACGGTCAAATCCCCTGCCCCGTAGATCATAATCTCCTCCAGCAGTACCGAGCCATAAACAAGGACAGACCAGAGAACGGAAAAGAGGATCCCCGCCGTGATTTTTGCCCAAAACACCTCCTGCCTGCCGAATTTGCCGGACAGGATCAAGGCATCCGTTTTGGCGGTACATTCCTGGGCGAACAGCGGAGCCAGGCAGATCACGATGGCGAGCGCCGTTAGGAACAAATTCATGCTCTGCATATTCAGGAACCGTGCGTAGGCTTCGTTGTAGGCATAGCGCCAGGGTGTTTCAACCTGCTCCAGAGACGTTTCCCAGTAGGCGGTTTCCACAGGGGTAAGCCCTTCTTCCGAAAAAGATGCCCGGACGTATTCCCTCCAGCTCTGATAATAATCCGGAGTATCGGTATCAGCCTCTGATCGTCCGGTTTCCGTCTCCGTAATCCCTTCCCCCATGCTTCCCATCAGATTTCCAAACAATTCTGTGATCTTCTGGGATTTCAGCGCCTTACGGTTTTCCTCCAGGAAATGCTCTGCCGTATATCCCGGAAACTGTGCCTCCTCCCTGAACGCCTCCTGGATCACCTCATTGGTGAGGAGCAGCCCGTTCAGCTTTTTCCCTGCCTGGCTTTCATCCCTGGCAAGCTGGCGGCTTGTCGCCACCTGGGTTCCTTCCACATAGACATTCCCGAAGATCCACATGGAATTGACCAGAAGCAGGAGAAGATAGACCCCCACCAGGCTGATCCAAAAGCTTTTTCTGTGAAACATCTTTTTAAACTCATAGCCAAGCAATGTCAACCACATCATCCCATCCCTCCCTGCTGTTCATTGAAATAATAAAGATAAAGATCCTCCAAAGTCGCCGGCACGACCCTTGCCCCTTCCTTGGGGCACCGCTCTCCCACTGCCCTTACGAAGATTCCGGATCCTTCTTCCCTGAGATTCAGGATGGCAAATTCCTGTTCCATGGAGAAAAGTTCTTCCCTTGTAAGAAAGCACTCCCATACCTTGCCTTCGATCACCTCCCGAATTCTCTTCGGTTCTCCTTGATGAAGGATGGCGCCGTTTTTCATGATGAGGACTTCATCGGCGATGTACTCGATGTCCGAGACAATGTGCGTGGATAGAAGGACGATCCTGTCCTTTTTCAGGGAGGAGATCAGATTTCGGAATTTTACCCTCTCCTTGGGATCCAGCCCTGCAGTCGGTTCATCCAGGATCAAAAGCTTCGGATGGTTCAAAAGAGCCTGGGCAATCCCGAGGCGCTGTTTCATGCCGCCCGAGAAGGTCTTGATCTTTTTCCCGGCATATTCCGTCAGGTTGACCAGCTCCAGAAGTTCCCCTGCCTTTTCCCTCGCCTTTGCCTTCGGAACCCCTTTCAGCGCCGCAAGGTAAAGCAGAAAATCCTTTGCCGTAAAGGAGGGATAATAGCCGAACTCCTGGGGCAGATAGCCCAGAAGCTCCCGATAGGCTTTGCTGGATACCTCCCTTCCGCCTAAGCGGATCTCCCCTGCATCCGGCTTTAGGATGCCCGCCATCATCCTCATCAAGGTGGTCTTGCCTGCGCCGTTGGCGCCCAGCAGTCCGTAGAGCCCCTCACCCATGCTCAAAGATACCCGATCCACCGCAATCTTTGTCTGAAACCGCTTGCTGACCCGATCTAATTGAAGCTCCATAATGTTCCCTCCTGTCTCAAAAATTTCCAAACTTCCCTTCCTGTTCCCCAAAGGAGCAAAAGCAGGGCAATCCCCCAATAACCAAGCTCAGATTCCAGATAGATCCCCGGAAACTGATTCCCCCCAAGGATCACCAGTGCACTGACCAAAATTCCTGCCAACAGACAATACCAGAGCTCATTTTCCCGGTCACAGCGCTTCAGGAAGTGTAAGGTCAGAAATGCCGTCAAAAAATATGGCGTCAAAAGATACAGGCTTCCTTCCACTCCCACGCTTCCTCCTCCAAGCAGGATGCTCAAAACGCCAAGCCCCAAAAGCTCTGCTCCGCCCAGAAAGCAAAGCCTTGCCAAAAGTACCTCCACCAGGCTGTGGGGAGCGGAACGCTCCAATTCCTCCATGCCAAAACGCCTGGACCTCAGAAGCTCCTTCGTGACCAGACAGCTCCAAAAGGGCAGCAGGGCAGAGACCATCCAGACGGCATTCCTCTTTCCGCAATCAGCAGCGAAGCCTCCCAAAAGCAGGGATAATCCAAACAGGGCAGCCAGGGACAGCCAGGTGCTTTTGGACAGGCAGCCAGATTGGCTGAGCAGGAATTCCCACAGGCTCGTCTCATCATGAAGATGTTCCAAGAGAAAGGCTTCTTTCCTTTCTGGAGGCGGCGCCCAGAACGCCTCCTTGATCTCTTTTTTCCAGGATTTCATATCTCTTTGCCTCCTTCCAAGCGGATTTTTAACTGTTTCAGCACCTCCCGCTCCCTGCGGTAGAATGCAAAGCGGGAGATTCCAAGGATATCCGCCGCCTCCCTGACGGAAAGTTCCAGATGGTAGCGAAGGAGCAAAAGCTCCTGTTCTTCCCTTTTCAGGGCGTTCACTGCCTGTTTCATATCCATCCTGACCTCCAGGTGTTCCATGACATTCTCCAGTACCGGCTCTTCCTTCAGCTCTTCAGGCTGTCGTTCCCGGTAGGTGTCCGTACACAGATTCCGTGCAATGGTATACAGATAAGCCAGCCGCTTCCCGCCGAAAAGCCCAGGGTTCCGGTTTAGGTAGCGCAGAAAGGTTTCCTGGGTCAGATCCTCCGCCAGGTACGCATCCTTTACATGAAAATAGCAATACCGGTATATTTTTTCATACTCTTCTTCCATGTCGATCGCCATCTGGAAACCTCCTTTCACTATGTATAACGGTTTTTTCACCGAAATGTGCGGCAGACCTTCCCGAAATTTTATCATATGCAAACACGTTCCGGAAGGCTTTTCTTTTCCCACGAAAAAAGCACCGAAGGGCTTTTCCCGCCTTTCGGTGCTTTTTCATACGTTCTTTTTTCTAAGCTCTCCGGTACCTGGCGTAGGAGAAGACCGCTGCTGCGGAAAATCCGACGAACTCTAGGGCAGCGAATGCCAGGATCGCATAGGGCGTCCAGACCGAGTAATTCCCCAGGTGCAGAAACTGGAAGTCTGAGAGCGCATAGAGCATGCTTCCCTGGAGGCTTACGCCGCCGGTGGGCAGTATGGTGCCAAGCCAAAGACCTGCATCCCCCGGTATGAAGATATTGGCAATCGCCGGCAGGATACAGAGAAAGACCCCCACCACCGTCGTCACCATGGCATTGGAACATTTGGAGGAAACAAACAGGACCGTCCCCACAGTAGCCAGGATCGTGAGGAGACCGGAAGCCGCTATGCACCACTGGAGTTCCCCGATCGTCAGGTTGGGGAGGCTTAGGGCAGAGTAAAACATCTGCATGGAACTTTTCGTCCATTCCCAGCCAACCAATCCATTTGAAATCAAAAGATATACGACTAAACATAGTATCGTCGCTCCTGCGCTGATCGCCAGCGCAGATAAAACCTTGACAAATCCCAGCCGAAGCCTTCCATGTTTTGTACAACGGAGGATGTCATCTGCTCCCGTTTGATAATCTGAGGAAAAAACCGGTGCAGCCATCGCTACACAAAAAATCAGGATCAAAAAAGCTACTAGGATCTCATAATCCATCAGGTTACCGTCGCCTCCTGGATAAAATACAAAGGGCTTTTCTACCTGCCCATAAAGAGCTTCCGCCTGCTCTTGCACTTCCGGGTGCCCTTCCTGCTGCAATTCCATCATAGTGGAAAGTCTGTCATCCAAAACTTTGTACACATCTCCAACTGACTCCAGGTCGATTTCCCAGATACTTGGAGCGATTCCGGTCTCCAAATCCGTGTAAGCCTCTCTCAAAAGATTGGTCAAAGGCGTCAGGGGGCGGATACGCTTCTCGTAAAGTTCATCCAGAAGCTCATAGGTAGTTCCAGCCTCATATTCATCTAGCACGGACTGATAATCATACGCCGCCTGCTTCACTTTCTCTGAAGTAACAGTACCTGCTACATCTTTCTGGCGCTCCTTGATATAGTGGATTCCTTCCAACCCCCGGAGAATCCGCGTGCTCCCATCTTCCTCCCAGACAGTCCCATAGGGAAAAGACAGCGGTAAAACTGCAAAAAATACAGTAGCAGCAAGAGCCAGAAGCATCAGAATCTTTGTCATTCTGGTCCTCCAGACCCGTTTTACCTCAAGACAAAATAACCTCATCACGCTTCCTCCCTTCCATTCTGAGGAAACAGCCAGAGATAGAGATCTTCCAGCCGTTCCTTTTCCCGCACTCCATTTCCGTCAAGAGGCATATCTCCCAGATACCGGATGGACACCATGCCCTCTTCTTCGTTCCTTAGATTGATGATCCGAAGCCGCCTCTCCAGGGCGGGAAGCTCCTCTGTGGGAACCCGGCTGCTCCACACCTTTCCTTCCACCAGACGGATCAGCTCCTCCGTGGTGCCTTCCGCCACCAGACGTCCATCCTTCATGATGGCGTTCCTTGTGGCAATATACTCCACATCTGAGACGATGTGGGTGGAAATCAGAACGATCCGTTCTCTGGCAAATTCAGAGATGAGATTACGCAGATGAATCCGCTCTCCCGGATCCAGACCGCTGGTCGGTTCATCCAGCAGCAAGACTTTCGGATCATTCAGAAGCGCCTGGGCAATCCCTACCCTCCGCTTCATCCCGCCGGAAAGCTTGCTGATCTTCTTCTTGCCAACCTCCGCAAGGGTCAGCTGCTCCAAAAGCCTGTCAATCTTTTCTTTTGCCCGCTTTGCAGGCAATCCCTTCAGCGCCGCCACATATTCCAGATAATCCTGCACCCGGAACTCCGGGTAAAATCCGAATTCCTGGGGCAGGTAGCCAAAGATATCCCGATAGCGTCCCTTCAGAACTTCGATGGGAATTCCGTCATAGGTCACTCTCCCGGCATCCGGCTTCAGCAGCCCTGCCACCATGCGCATCAGCGTCGTCTTTCCTGCCCCGTTGGCGCCCAGAAGCCCCCACACTCCATGGGTGAGACGCAAGGACACCCCCTGTACGGCTTTTTTATCCTTATATTGTTTTGATACTTGTTCGATTGATAAATTCATCCTTTCCTCCTATCTGAGCTGCAGCTCCCCGTAGGCAGACCGGACAAGCAGATACCGGATCTGCCAGATCAGGGCAGCTCCCAAAAACACCAGAACGATGGCTCCTACCCAGGTAAGCTCCGCCAGGATCCATTCCGGGCAGGAGATTGCCGCCATTCCCGTCAGAAGCGCCGTCAAAACAGCAATTCCCACACAGCCCGGGGCAAATGCCTCTCCCGGCAGACGCCCCAGAAGGAACATGCCTCCCAGGCTCGCCCCAAGGAACGGCATAAAGAGCGCCAGGCATACGCCGCCTTGCCCAAGCTTTGTCAGAGACAGCGCCAGGATTCCCATTCCCCCAAGCAGGACGCCGTCTCCCATCCCCAGGATCAAAAGCTTCGCCAGCAAAACCCTTCTCCAGGAGAAATGCGCCGTAGCTTCGATCTCATGCATCCCATAGCGGAGTCCCCTCCTAAGGACTGGGACAGAGGCGAGAAACATCAGCAGCGCGCAGAGGCAGAGGTAACATGCAATCAGCCTTCCATTCCATCCGAACGACTGCTGCAGGGAACAGAGCCCGCACACCTCTGCTGCTAGAATCCCTCCCTGTGCCAGCCAGATCTTCCAACCGATACTTCGGATCTGCGTCAGGAGAAAACGCCCGAAGGACATGTTTTTCTCCCGCTGCCTGCCCGGAAGTTCCTCTCCTGCCATCTCCTGGAGTTTCTTCAAAGCTTCGCCGTTCACCGTGACATCCAACTCACGGAAGGTCTGTCTCATCCTTTTTTCCATGCTCATCCTTTTTCTCATCCTCCTTCCCCTCTTTCCAATTCCCGTTTCAGCCGTTTCTTTGCAGAATGGAGCCTGGACTGGACGGTGCGCAGGGGAATTCCAAGGATTTTCCCAATCTCCTTCATGGAAAGCTCTCCTGCATATCGAAGGAGCACCGTCTCCCGAAGTTCCCCCGGAAGCAGCCCTACAAGCCTTAGAAGCTCCATGTCCGCCTGTACCCGCTCAAACCCGGTTTCCTCATATCCCTTCTCCACAGCCAGTTCCTCCAGGGAAATCTCCCCGACCTTTTGTTTCCTGCCAAAATCGATACAGACATTGGCTGCGATCTGGTACAGGAATGCCCTGAAATGTCCCCTATGCTCATACCGGTCAAAATAGCGGAGCGCCTTTAAGAATGTCTCCTGGGCGGCATCCTCTGCCAGAGCCCGGCTGGGCGCATGAAACAGACAATACCGCAGGATCTCCGGATAGTACATGGCGATCAGCTCATTCTGTGCCTCTTTGTCTCCCTGTTCAATTTTTCTCATCAATGTATCTTCACGCGTCAAGACTTTTCCTCCTAAGGGCGTCCCCTTATTATATAGAACGTGATCATTTAAGAAAATGATTGAGGTCAGGAAAAAAATTTTGAGCATAAAAAAAGACCGACCATGCAACATCTTCTGCATCGTCAGCCTTTCAAATTCCTGATTAGTCTTCCTGAGGAATGATCTCTTTTTTGTTGTAGGTTCCGCAGTTCTTGCAAACTCTGTGCGGCATCATCAGTTCACCGCATTTGCTGCATTTTACCAGGTTCGGAGCAGCCATTTTCCAGTTTGCTCTTCTTTTATCTCTTCTGCCTTTGGAAGATTTATTCTTTGGACAAATCATGAATTACACCTCCTTAAATTTGCTGAAAACATCCAGGACTTTCGCCATCCGCGGATCTAAGCTCTTGCGTTCACAGTCACAGGTCTGCTCATTGAGGTTCGTACCGCATACGGGACAGAGCCCTTTGCAGTCCTCCCTGCACAATACCTGCAGCGGAAAATTCATCAGAAGCTCACCGTAGATCAGCTTATCTACATCCAAGCTGTATCCATCAATGTAGTCGTGCTCATCAAGCGCCGTCATCCGTTCAGCCTCGGAAAGAGACATGTCTACATTCCTCTCGAAATCCAGAGCGAACTCCTTCGTCACATCCTGAAGGCAACGGCTGCATGGTATCACGATATCCAATGTCACCTTGCCACTGATGCGCAGTTTGCGCTCTCCCTTGTTAGTCAACGTCAAGAGTACCGGCGTCTTGCTTACAATAGGAAATGTCCCCAGCCGAGAGGAAAAAGCATCCATCTCAATCCCCGCCTCTGTGGTAATCGTTTTATCATCGGTTTTCAACACAGTATTCAGGTCTATCTGCATAACGATCTCCTATTCACACTTTTACTATTATACATAGCCAATTCTGGTTTGTCAACCATTAATCTATATTTTTTTGCAACAGCTCTAGCAATCGAATAGGCGGAGCAAAACGCCCCGCCTATAAAAGCTTTCTCAAGCTGGTCCGTTTATTTTACCAGTGCAACGGTGTCGCGGCAGATTGCCAGTTCCTCATTGGTGGGGATGACAGCTACCTTTACCTTGGAATCTTTGGTGGAAATAACTCTCTCCTCGCCTCTGTGGTTATTCTCCTCTTTGTCCAGGGTGATTCCCAGATACCCCAGATAGCTGACTACCTTCTCACGGACTGGAATTGCGTTCTCACCGATTCCTGCAGTAAATACAATCGCATCCACACCGTTCATAGCAGCTACATAACCGCCTACGTATTTTGCGATGCCATAGCAGAGTACCTCGATGGCATTGGCTGCTGCCTCGTTGCCGTTCTCAGCTGCCTCGTTCAGGTCACGGAAATCACTGGACAGACCGCCGGACAGACCCAAGAGACCGGACTTCTTATTCAGGACATTCATCACGCCTGCGATATCCAGGTTCTCTTTCTTTGCGATAAACTCCATGATTGCCGGATCAATGCTTCCGGAACGGGTTCCCATAACAACGCCTTCCAGCGGGGTCAGTCCCATGGTGGTATCAACACACTTGCCGTTTACCACAGCGCTGATGGAGGAACCGTTGCCCAGATGGCAGACGATGACCTTGGAGTTGTCCTTGTCAAGACCCAGGAATTCTACAGCGCGTTTGGAGACAAAGCTGTGGGAGGTTCCGTGGAAACCATATCTTCTCACTTTGTAGTTCTTGTAGTATTCCAGGGGCAGACCATAGAGATAAGCCTTCGGCGGCATGGTCTGATGGAATGCGGTATCGAATACGCCAACCTGCGGTACGCCCGGCATCAGCTCCTGGCAGACACGGATCCCGATTAGGTTTGCCGGATTGTGAAGAGGTGCCAGATCGTTGCACTCTTCCACTGCCTTGATCATCTCATCGGTGATCACGCAGGAGGAAGCGAATTTCTCTCCGCCGTGTACCACACGGTGACCTACTGCATTGACTTCCTTCAGGGAGGAGATTGCCCCGGTCTTCGGGTTTACCAGCGCATCCAGCACCATCTGGATTGCTTCCTTGTGGGTGGGCATGGGAGCCTCGGTGATCTCCTTGTCCAGGCCGGCTTTCTGGTATACCAGACGACCATCGATGCCAATACGTTCGCAGAGTCCTTTTGCCAGAACGTCTTCCGTATCAGAATTGATCAGCTGATATTTCAGGGAAGAACTTCCGCAGTTAATCACTAATACATTCATTTCTTCTTATCCTCCATTTATTGCTTATTCCTGCGGCATCCGCCTCAACGAAGGAACCTTCCGCCTCTCTTGCATCTGCCGCAGAGTCATTGCCTTACCGAATTATTCAGCCTGGCACTGTACAGCGGTGATCGCTACCACGCCTACGATATCCTCTGCAGAGCATCCGCGGGACAGATCGTTCACCGGTTTTGCGATACCCTGGGTTACAGGTCCGTAAGCTTCTGCCTTTGCCAGTCTCTGGGTCAGCTTGTATCCGATGTTTCCTGCATCCAGATCCGGGAAGATCAGGACGTTTGCCTTGCCTGCCACGTCGCTGCCCGGTGCTTTGCTGGCGCCTACGCTGGGAACGATCGCTGCATCCAGCTGGAATTCTCCATCCAGCTTCAGATCCGGATATTCTTCCTTTGCAATCCTGGTAGCTTCCACAACCTTGTCAACGTCCGCATGCTTTGCAGAACCCTTGGTGGAATGGCTCAGCATTGCGACAACCGGCTCTTCCTGAACGAGAAGCTGGAAAGATTCTGCGGAGGATTTTGCGATCGCTGCCAGCTCTTCCGGATTCGGGTTCTGGTTCAGACCGGAATCTGCGAAGATGAAGGTTCCGTTTGCACCGTATTCGCAGTCCGGAACTACCATCAGGAAGAATGCGGATACCAGCTTGGTGCCCGGCTTGGTCTTCAGAATCTGGAGACACGGTCTTAAGGTATCAGCGGTGGAGTGGCATGCGCCGGATACCATACCGTCTGCATCCCCCATCTTTACCATCATAACGCCATAGTACAGATACTGGTTCAGGAGGATCTCCTTTGCCTGCTCCGGCGTCATGCCTTTCTTCTGTCTAAGCTCAACCAGTTTGTCGATGTAGCCCTGGGTTTTCTCGGAGGTTGCCGGATCCACGATGGTGGCGCCGGTGATGTCCAGTCCTTCGCTGCCTTTTTTGACTGCCTCTTCACTGCCCACCAGTACGATGTTTGCGATTCCTTCTTTCAGAATCTGTGCGGCAGCTTCATAGGTTCTGCGGTCCTCGGTCTCCGGCAGAACGATCGTTTTCTTATTTGATTTCGCTCTTTGTTTGATTACGTCAATAAATCCCATGATTTCTGACTCCTTTCATGTAAACAGTTATTTTTCACGAAGGCGGGAAACCCCTTCAGGCCTCCATTTTACGGCACAAAAATACCTCAGCCGCATATACATTTATTATATCGCTCTCCTTCCCCATTTTCAACTAAAAATTATGTATCTTTTTGTATACAACTTACGGAAAAAGCCGTATAATAGTTTCATTCATCGTCATAACGCCCATGGGAGACTCCTCCGTCTGTCTTTCTTGAGGAATTGCCCATGGATGATCACTGAAATGCCGTCCCGTAGGCGGCGGAATGGAGTGCCTGATATTATGAGAGTAACCGGAATCATCGCAGAATACAATCCCTTTCACAATGGTCATGCCTACCACCTCAGGGAAGCCAGACGGCTCACCAAAGCCCATTATCTCCTGGTGGTGATGGGCGGAAATTTCATGCAACGGGGAGAGCCCGCCATTGTAGACAAATTCGCCCGCACGGAAATGGCGCTAAGAGGCGGCGCCGATCTAGTCGCGGAACTGCCCACCCCCTTTGCCACCGGAAGTGCGGAATATTTTGCAGAGGGCGCAGTGGAGCTCTTGGATCAGTCCGGGGTGGTGGATACCCTCTGCTTCGGAAGTGAATCCGGGGATCTCGGACTCGTCCAAAGGGCTGCCGAAGTTCTGATTGAGGAACCGGAAGCTTACCGGGCTGTGCTGAAGGCGGAACTGAAGGCGGGGAATAGCTTCCCCACCGCCAGGGAGCACGCCCTTGCATCTATCCTGGCGGCGGAGGATCTCCCCGAGGGATTTCTTTCCTCCCCCAACAATATCCTTGCCGTGGAATATGTGAAAGCCCTCCTCAAACGAGGCAGCCGCATCAAGCCCTGTACGGTCCGACGGATAGGTAATTACCACGGGGAAGGGCTTTTCCCTGACGGGGGCTTTGCTTCGGCGAGTGCAATCCGGCGCTTTCTCCTGGAAGGGGCGTTCCGGGAAGGCAGCTTTAAGGAGGAGAGCGTTCCTTTCCGGGAACCCTTCGTCTCTCCTTTATCCTCCCAGCTTCCGGAGACCAGCCTCCGCCTCCTAACGGACGGGCGCAGGCTGGTCTCCCTAGAGGATTTTTCGCTGCCCCTCCACTACCGGCTGCTTGCCGCCTCGGACCCACTGGAATTTACCGCTTTTCTAGATGTGTCCCCTGATCTTTCCCGGCGGATCTTCCGTCTCCGCCATGAATTTTCCGGCTACGAAGCATTTCTGGACCGCCTGAAGACCCGGCAGTACACCAGAACCCGGATCGCCCGGGCGCTGCTCCACATCCTGCTGGGAATCCGAAACACAGACATTGCCCTGCCCTCCCAGTTTCGGATCCTGGGATTCCGAAGAGAAGCCGCCCCTCTCCTTCGGAGGCTGAAAGAAGAAAGCAGGCTTCCGGTGGTGAGCCGTCCATCCAGGGGTGCTTCTTCTGACCAGGAAGCCTTTTTTTCCTCCGTGTATCACCTGGGGGAGGCTTATCACGAATATCGGGAAAAACTTGTGATCGTTCCGTAACGTCCTTCCATACAGATGGAACGGGGCGATTTTCTTCCCGATCTGTCGCACTCACAGCTAACTCTGGTCTCCGCTCCGCTACAATCGGTGCTAAGCAAACCTCTATCGGACGTATTACGCAGAAAACTGCCGTTCCAGAAGCTTAGGAAGCTTTGAAACGGCAGTTCTTTTTAGTTTTTAAAGCTATGGATCGGTGCGGGAATCCGACCGGTCCTCTTCACAAAGTCCTCGCAGGAGCAGGAATTCACCGGCATAATAGGCGCATAGCCTAAGAGCCCGCCGAATTCCACCGTCTCTCCCACGTCCTTTCCGATGACCGGAATCAGGCGTACCGCCGTGGTCTTCTGGTTGACCATACCGATTGCCATCTCATCGGCAATGATGCCTGAGATGGTCGCCGGGCTGGTGCTTCCCGGAATGGCAATCATGTCAAGCCCTACGGAGCAGACACAGGTCATCGCCTCCAGTTTCTCGATGGAAAGGGCGCCCGCGTTCACCGCGTCGATCATTCCCTTGTCCTCGCTCACCGGAATGAAGGCTCCGCTCAAGCCACCCACATAGGAGGACGCCATGACGCCGCCTTTTTTCACCTGGTCATTGAGCAGGGCAAGCGCCGCCGTGGTGCCTGGCGCTCCCGGATATTCCAGTCCGATCTCACAGAGGATCTCTGCCACGCTGTCTCCCACCGCCGGGGTCGGCGCCAGGGAGAGATCGATGATGCCAAAAGGAATCCCCAGACGCTTGCTGGCTTCCTGCGCCACCAGCTGCCCCACGCGGGTCACCTTGAAGGCAGTCTTCTTGATGGTCTCACAGAGCACCTCAAAGCTCTGTCCCCTCACCGCTTCCAGGGCATGCTTTACCACACCGGGACCGCTGACGCCCACGTTGATAATCGCGTCCGCCTCTGTCACACCGTGGAAGGCTCCTGCCATGAAGGGGTTGTCGTCCGGCGCATTGCAGAATACCACCAGCTTGGCGCAGCCTAAAGAATCCTGCTCCTTGGTTGCCTCCGCCGTCGCCTTCACCATCTCGCCCATCAGGCGCACCGCGTCCATATTGATGCCGCATTTGGTGGATGCCACGTTGATGGAGCTGCAAACCCTCTCGGTGCTGCTCAGCGCTTCCGGGATGGAACGGATGAGATTCTCATCGCTCTTTGTCATTCCCTTGGAAACCAAGGCGGAATATCCGCCGATAAAGTTTACGCCCACTTCCGACGCAGCCCGGTCCAGCGTCTGCGCAACCGTCACAAAATCCTCCGGCGTCTTGCAGGCATTCCCACCCACCAAAGCGATGGGGGTGACGGAGATCCTTTTGTTGACGATCGGAATCCCGAATTCCTTTTCGATCTTTTCCCCCGTGGCAACCAGATCCTTGGCAAGCCAGGTGATTTTGTGGTAAATATTCCGGTTTAAGGTATCCAGATTATCCGAAACACAGTCCAGAAGGCTGATTCCCATGGTGATGGTACGCACATCCAGATTCTCCTGGGTGATCATCTGGTTGGTCTCGTTTACTTCAAAGATATTGATCATAGTCTGTTCTTCTCCCCTTTAGATACGGTGCATTTTGTTGAAAATATCTTCATGCTGGCAGCGGATGTCCACTCCGATCTCCTCGCCAAGCTTGTTCAAACCGTCCGAGAGCTCGCCTATGGTACGCTCGCTTCTGGTGGCGTCCGTCACCATCATCATGTTGAAGAATCCCTGCACGATCGTCTGGGAAATGTCCAGAATGTTCACATTGTTCTCTGCCAGATAGGTGCACACTCTGGCGATGATACCTACGGTATCCTTTCCTACTACGGTGATGATTGTCTTTTTCACTATTGTCACTCCTCTTTTTTATAATGATCAGCGGCAGCTTTTCGCTGGAGCGCTATACCGTCACCATGCGGGTGGGTACGTCCCTCTTTGCCACCATGATGGGGAAATCGCTGGGCTTATAGGGAACCTCCCCCATGGTGATCTCCGCGCATACGGTCTCAAAAGCAAGCTCCTCGTAATTGTTCTCCCGGCTTAGATGACCGAGGAAAATGGATTTCAGCCCATCGTGAAGGATCTCGCAGAGCAGCCTTCCGGCATTTTCATTGGAAAGATGCCCGCGTTTGCCGAGAATCCTCTGTTTCAGGTAATAGGGGTAGCTGCCTACCTGGAGCATGTTGATGTCGTGATTGGACTCCAAAAGCACGCTGCTAAGACCCTTTAGGTGTTCCACGGTATAATCGTCATAGTACCCGAGATCTGTGCAGACCGCCACTGCCTTCTCTCCCTTCTCCACCCGGTATGCCACCGGCTCGGCAGCATCGTGGGAAATCCGGAAGGGCTTGATCAAAAGCTCTCCGATCTCAAAAGGTACATCCGCATGGATCTCCTGAAACAGGGCATCGTCCACTTTTCCTAAGGAACCCATCTCTTTCATCGCCCGGATCGTCCCCGGCGTGGCGTAAATCGGCAGCCCGTACCTTCTCGCCAAAACCCCCAGCCCCTTGATGTGGTCTGAGTGCTCGTGGGTGACCATGATCCCTTTCAGGTCCCGCGGCGAACGGTCGATCTTGAACAGCCCTTCTTCCACCTTCTTTCCGCTGATCCCGGCGTCGATCAAAATTGCATCCTCTTCTCCGCCAACAAAAATGCAGTTTCCGCTGCTCCCGCTGGCAATACTACAAAATTCCATGACTTATCAATCCTCTGTCTATTTGTTCAAATGTATTTTGCAGGATTTCACTGCTGTTGTCAATGACAAACTGGCAGGATTCCCGAAAAATGTCATCCGGGAGCTGCTGCTTCATGATGGAGCGGCTCTTCTCCCTCGTATAGGAACGGGAGGCAAGGAGACGCTGTTCCCGTACCTCCTCATCGGCATAGATGTACCACAGCTCATCGCAGATGGTCTCATAATGATCCTCAATCAGAAGGGCAGCCTCCACCGCCACAAAGGGAACTCTTTTCTGCTTTCTTTCCTCTTCAATCTCAGAGGCTATGTACTCCTTCACCGCCGGATGCACCAGCTTATTCAGCTTTTCCAGCTTTTCCTGGTCGGCGAAGACCAGTTCCCCTAATCTTTGCCGGTCAATGGTCTGGTCTCCTTTCAGCATCCCGCTGCCAAAGGCTTCCACAATCTTATAGTAAACCGGCATTCCTGGCTCCATCAGATGATGGGCAACCAGGTCTGCCTGAATGATTCTCGCGTGATAGCGGCGGTTCAGGTAATCCAGGACCGTACTCTTCCCGGCTCCCACGCCGCCTGTGATTCCAATGACTTTCATTAGCTTTTTCTCCTATTTTGCCTCGTACCAGTTCTCTCCCGTATGCATATCCACCTCAAGCTTTACGGAAAGATCCGCTGCGCCCTGCATCTCTTCGGAAAGGATCTTCTTTACCTCTTCCACCTCATCCTTTGCCGCTTCAATGAGCAGTTCATCGTGTACCTGGAGGATCAGGCGGGACTTCAGCCCTTCCCGTTTCAGTCGGTCGTCCACCCGGATCATGGCAATCTTGATGATATCCGCGGCAGTCCCTTGGATCGGCGCGTTCATAGCTACCCGTTCCCCAAAGGAGCGCTGCATGAAATTGGAAGATTTCAGCTCCGGCACCGGACGTCTCCGCCCGTAGATGGTGGTCACATAGCCCTTTTCCTTTGCCTCCTTGACCACATTGTCCAGAAAGGTCTTGATCCCGGGATAGGTCTCAAAATATTTCTCAATGTAGTCGGACGCTTCCTTCCTGCTGATGCTCAGATCCTGGCTCAAGCCAAAGGAACTGATGCCGTAAACGATGCCGAAATTGACTGCCTTCGCATTTCGTCTCTGCAGCGGCGTCACCTCGTCAAAGGGAATGTGGAAAACCTGGGATGCGGTAATCCGGTGGATATCCTTCGCCTCCCGGTATGCCTGGATCAGACGTTCGTCCCCGGAAATATGCGCCAGGACGCGAAGCTCGATCTGGGAGTAGTCGGCATCCACGAAGACAAATCCTTCCTTTGGTACAAACACCTTTCGGATCAGCCTGCCAAGCTCCACCCGGATGGGAATGTTCTGGAGGTTCGGCTCCGTGCTGCTGATCCTTCCGGTGGCGGTGATCGTCTGATTGAAGGTACTGTGGATCCTGCCGTCCTCCCCGATAAATGCCGCCAAGCCGTCCGCATAGGTGGACTTCAGCTTTGCCAGGGTCCGGTATTCCAGGATCAGGGAAACGATTTTGGATTCCGGTGCCAGCTTTTCCAATACATCGGCTGCGGTGGAATATCCGGTCTTCGTCTTCTTTTCGCCCTTTAAGCCCAGCTTTTCAAAAAGGATCACACCCAGCTGCTTGGGAGAATTGATATTAAAGGTTTCCCCTGCCAGTTCATAGATCTCTTTTTCCAGCTCTGTGATCCTGCCCTGAAGCTGTTCCCCGTAGGTCTTCAGTTCCTCCGCCTCCACGGCAATTCCTTCCCGTTCCATCCCGTACAGGGTATAGACGAGAGGCATCTCGATCTTCCAGAAAAGTTCCGTCATCTGAAGCTCCAAAAGCTTCTTCTCCACCGGTTCTTTTCCCTGACACGCTGTGTATGCCTTCAGGCAGGCAAGGCGGGTCAGCTCTTCCTTGTCAATGGCAGAAGAAAAACGTTCCTTCCCCAGAAGCTCTGTTCTTGAGGGAAGCAAAAGCCCCAGATATTCCTTTGCCACATCATCGTAAGTATAGGTATCCTTCAAAGGGTTGATCAGATATGCCCCGATCGCCAAATCCCAGATCTTTGTCCGATCCTCCGCCTCAAAAGCCGAAAGCTGTTCTTTCAGATCCAGGGTGGACGCCCAGGAGACTTGCTGAAGAACTCCCTCAAATGCGGCCTTCAGATACTTGCCTGTCACAAAGCCTTCCACAGGAAGGAACGCGTTCTGCCCCTCTCCCAGGGATAAGCCAAGCCCCAGGGGAGTAAGCCCTTCCATAATCCAGCAAAAACCGATGCCGTCCGCCTCTTTGGCTTTCTGGAAAAAGCGTTCCGCCTCCCCAAGCCCGGCAATCCTTTGGAACTGCTCCTGAAAGGCGTCTTTCACCTCCGTATTCTGGAAGCGGGACAGCATATTCTTGAACTCCAGCTTTTTCATCCACTCAAAGGCTTCCGGAGTGTAAAGCTGCCCGATTCTGGCGTCCTCAAAGGAAAATTCCACCGGCACATCCGTGTCGATCTTTGCCAGCTTCTTGCTCAGAAGCGCCAGGTCGTAATGATCTCTCAGGGAATTCTGCGCCTTTGCCGGCTTGATCTCCTCCAGGTGCTCATGGGCGTTTTCAACGGTCTGATAGGCGACGATGATCTTGGTAGCTGTCTTCTCCCCAACACCCGGAATTCCAGGAATATTATCCGACTGGTCTCCCATCAGGGCCTTCACATCGATAAACTCTGTGGGAGTTACCTGGTATTTCTCCTTCACATCCGCCGCATAGTAATCTTCAATTTCTGTCCCCGTCCGCTTCGTCTTCGGAATGCGGATCCGGACGTGGTCTGTGGCAAGCTGCAGAAGATCCCGATCCCCGGATACGATGGAAACCCCCATCCCTGCTTTCTCCGCCCTGGATGCGATGGTTCCCAGAAGGTCGTCCGCCTCATAGCCCTCCTGCATCAGAAGCGGGATCTCCATCGCCTTTAAGACCTCCTTCATGACCGGTACCTGTTCGTGCAGCTCCTCCGGCATCGGCTTTCTCGTACCTTTGTATTCCTGGTACATTTTGTGCCGGAAGGTGGGGGCTTTCAGGTCAAATGCCACTGCCAGATACTCCGCCTGTTCCTCCTCCAGGATCTTAAACAGGATATTCAGAAAGCCATACACGGCATTGGTGTGGAGCCCTTCCATATTGGTCAGCTCCGGTACCCCGTAATATGCCCGGTTCAGGATACTATGTCCATCTATCAAAACTATTTTTTCACTCATCTCGTTCCTCCGATGCTTCTTCGCTCATCCTTTCTGCCTCTTCCCCCAGGCTGTCCTCCTCCAGAAATACCGGTCCTGTCGGTTCTTCCTCGCCGATGGGCTGCCAGAGCTTCGGCGGCTCCCGCAAAGGACGGTAATGGGGATACTCCTCTTCCGGTCTCTCATAGATCACACGATAGACCGTAGACTGGCGGATGTCTCCGCTTTGCAGCAGTTCCGCCTGGGTAAACAGCATCAGGACCAAAAACAATTCCGCCACCAGCATCACCCCGCTGCTCAAGTAATGCAGGATCCTTCTCTGCATCACCCGGCTTTCCGCATGGTGCAGATTCTCTTTCAGCATTTTCTGGATATTATAGGAAGCCTTGTCATCCTGGTCCAGCTTTTGCAGGGCAAAATGGACGGTGTAATAAATCTCCAGCTCTTCATAGCACTCCTTGCAGCTCTGGATATGTTTTAAAAAGGCTTCCATGTCCTCATCGGACAGTTGTTTATTGATATATGGGATGACAAGGCTCTGTGCTGTTTTGCAGTCCATCCTCATGCCTCCTTTAAGCCAGTGTGAAACGAAATAGTCCTGTCTAATAGTATACCCGTCTCACACCATTTGAGCAAGGCAAAATTTTTGAATTTTTGAAAATACTACTTGCATTTCGAAAACAGGTATGGTAGAATAAAGACCGTTGAAACGCCGGCGTGTCGGAATGGCAGACGAGGCAGACTCAAAATCTGTTGTGGGCAACCACGTATGGGTTCAAGTCCCATTGCCGGCATTTCCTTGGAGGTTCTGTGCTATGTAGCTCAGAACCTTTTTTGGTATTGTCACAAGATTCTATTTCAAGGAGAAACGATATGAAAGCAAGAAGTTCCTGGAGAGTGGATCTGCGTAAATCCCGGTGTTTGCAAAGGGCGGCTGATCGGCGGAAACCTGAATACTATGGAGGGTTTCTTCGGTACGGAATACATGCCGAAAATAGAAACAGGGGACATTTTATTTCTGGAAGATTCCTTGAAAGACGCTTGTACCATCGAACGCTCCTTCTCCCTCTTAAAACTAGCCGGTGTATTCGAGAAAATAGGCGGACTTATTTTAGGAAAACATGAAAAATTCGACGACAATGGTACTGGAAAACAACCCTATGAAATTTTGCTGGAAGTCATGGGCGATCCTAAGGTTCCCATTTTAGCAGACTTCGACTGCTGTCATACACATCCTATGTTTACGCTGCCCATCGGCTGCAGCGTCATGCTTGATGCAGCCCGTAAACAAGTAAGCCTGACGGAACATCCTTTAAATACATTTCCTTTTAAATAAATATGAAAAAAGACCGGTACTTCTTCTATACCGGTCTTTTTTCTATCGATTTTTTCAGATTTATTCGAACAGCTTATCGTAAATGGGGAAGCAGTCCAGGGTCGCGAAGTAGTCCTTAGGAGTCTCCGCTCTCCGGATCAGCTTTGCGCTTCCGTCCTGCTGGAGCAGGATTTCTGCGGATTTCAAACGTCCGTTGTAGTTGTAGCCCATGGAATAGCCATGTGCCCCTGCATCATGGATAAAGAGGAGATCCCCGATCTCCACCTTGGGAAGCATCCGGTCCACCGCGAATTTGTCGTTGTTCTCACAGAGGGAACCGGTGACGTCGTACTTGTACTCTTCTGCTTCCTCTTCTTTGCCCATCACGGTAATGTGATGGTAAGCGCCGTACATTGCCGGGCGCATCAGGTTTACGGCGCAGGCATCCACGCCGATGTATTCTTTATGGGTATGCTTCTCATGGATCACCTTCGTGACCAGCCCGCCAAAGGGTCCTGTCATATAGCGTCCCAGCTCTGTGTAGATTGCCACATCGTCCATTCCCTCTGGAACCAGAACCTCCTCATAGACTTTTCTCACACCTTCGCCGATGACCTTGATGTCATTGGGCTCCTGATCCGGGCGATAGGGAATTCCGATCCCGCCGGAAAGGTTGACAAAGGAAATATGGACACCCATTTCCCTGTGCAGTTTCACAGCCAGCTCAAACAGCTGTTTCGCAAGCATCGGGTAATACTCATTGGTCACCGTGTTGCTGGCAAGGAATGCATGAATTCCGAATTCCTCTACTCCTTTGGATTTCAGGATACGGAACGCCTCAAACATCTGCTCTTCGGTCATACCGTATTTGGCATCTCCCGGATTGTCCATGATACCGTTGCTAATCTTGAAGACCCCGCCGGGATTGTACCGGCAGCACATCTTCTTCGGCAGGGTACCGATGGCATTCTCCAGGAATTCAATGTGCGTGATGTCGTCCAGATTGATGATGGCTCCCAGTTCCGCCGCCAGCTTGAAGTCTTCTGCCGGAGTATCGTTGGAGGAGAACATGATCTCTTCCCCAGTCACTCCCATTGCCTTGGACAGCATCAGCTCTGTCAGCGAGGAGCAGTCGCAGCCGCAGCCGATCTCATCTCTCATAATATCGATGAGAAAAGGATTGGCGTTTGCTTTCACGGCAAAATACTCCCGGTATCCCTGATTCCAGGCGAACGCTTCCTTCAGGGCTCTGGCATTTTCCCGGATGCCCTTCTCATCGTAGAGATGGAACGGGGTGGGATACTGCTTTACAATCTTTGTCAACTGTTCCTTCGTCACAAATGGTATTTTTTTCATTTTTCATCCTCACTCAAAAAAATTTTCTATCCTGTTTTTGCTGTCGCTTAAATCATTGTATTGAAGGATTGCATAATCCTGTATTTTTCCCTCGGAACGGATCTCATCCACCTCATGGAAGGACAACTTCCCAGCTGTCTCCTCTTTCCCGTAGAAATTGGCTGTGAGAACCGGATAATCCTGCCAAAGTTCTGAGAGCCAGCTCTGGTATCCGCTCATGGGAAGTCCTGCCTGTTCCATCAGGAAGCCACCCAAATAATTGGCGCTCAGGGTCTTTCCTTCTCCTTCCAGATCGTAGTTTGCCCACATCACATAAGGAACCACATACCCTTTCCGGAATTCCTCAATGGAGGACTGGATACTGGTGGAGTCCTTTCCAAACAGCCTTAAAATCGGATTGCAGATATAATCGCTGGGCTGGTGATCGCCAAACATCAGGATGATCGTAGGCTCATCCTGGTTCTGGAAATAGGTGACCAGCTCCTGAAATGCCGCATCCGATTTCTGGATCAGGGTCAAATATTTCTCAGCCGCCTGGACGCTGGTGGTCTCATTGCCCTCATAGTCCAGAAGCTTGATATCAGGGAACAGGTCCGTATATTCCTTGCTGTATCCCCCGTGGTTCTGCATCGTCACCTCAAAGGCGAAAAGCGGAGTCCCCTCTTCCTTCTCCTCATAGAGCTCTATGAGCTTCTGAAATGCCGAATGGTCATCCACATAACCTCTCAGCAAGCTTACCTCCTCAAAGTCATCCCGGAAATGCGAATGTTCAAAGCCCAGCCACGGATAAACCTGATCCCGGTTCCAGCCGCTGGCGTTATAAGGATGCAGCGCGTGGGTCTCGTACCCTAAGCTTGCCAGATGGCTTGCCATGGACGGCATTTCCCCTTTGATATACTGCTGATAGGGGACGCTGCCCGCCGGGAGAAACGCCATAGAATTTCCTGTCAGGAATTCAAATTCTGTATTTGCAGTATTTCCTCCTTTCACGGAAACATACAGATCCCCCTTAATGGTATTCTCCTGAAGAGAGTGGATAAAGGGCATATAATCTTCGCTGACGTTCAGGTCGCCATAGACAGAAAGGTCTGAGAAGGCTTCGTTCATGATGACAATGATATTCGGCTTGGTCCCGCTGCCGGAGTCCGCCGAAGCTTCCCCTCCCTCTCCTGCGCCAGAGCCTGCGGAGGCAATTTCCTGGGCAGCTTCCGGGCTGTAGCCTTCAGGTTTTTCCACGTCCATGTACTTCAGGTTAGAGAGAAAGGCTGCCATAAAACCATTATTCCTGTAAAGGACATTGGGGGTAAACAGCGTCGTATCCAGCCCCACCAAATCCCCTACCTCGTCGGTCTTCACCGCAGTAATGTATCCAACCATCAGAACAGCCGCCGCTACTACGCCGGCAATCCTTGGCAGCAGGCGCCTGGATGGGAACCGAAGCTTCAGCTTGCTTCCGATCACCATCAGATATACGAAACCGATCATCACCAGGACGATCCGGTAATTAAAGGTGATCTCGTAATTCCCCGCCACACTCGCCGCCGTCCTGAGCGAATAGAGATCCCAGGGAACAATGGGAGAAGAACGGAAGGAGACCACAAAATAATTGACAAGCCCCACCAACATTGGGAAGCCTGCCATTAGAATACTTCCTCCTGCTGCATTTCCGAACACCGTAAATCCGATCAGGAACAGAATCAAATAAAACAGATAGTTCAAAATCGCAATAGGCGGAGTCAAATCCCATGGCACATGGGTATAAAACTCCATACAACATAATGCTCCAAAAGGAAGCAGCACCATAAGGATTATGGATATCGCTTTGGGAAACGTTCCTTTCAGCAGCAATAAAAATCCGGCAAGCAGGGCAAGGAAGATGCAGAGAACGAACAAATAATCCACCTGCTTCTCCCCTACCGCAGCCAGCGCGGAGAAAAGTACAAGGATTACTGTGGCGAAAGCAGCCACAGCAATCCTCCCTGTCGAGTTACAAATCCATTTTGGCATTTCTATCATCCTAACATCTTATTTTACCACCACCACATTCATCATATTGGTCATGGTTTTTCCTTGGAATTGATTGGTTGCGGCATCGCCCGCCGTAAAGATGGTAACGTCTCCCTTTTTTACCATTCCTTTCTCACGCAGGATCTTGAGGGAATTCTTGATGATCTTCGCGGAAGACTCCTCCAACATTCCCTTGTAGGGGTATACACCCCAGTAGATCTGCATCCTTCTCATGGCACTGTCCTGGGGAGCCACACCGTAAATCGGCATCTCCGGGCGGAAATGGGAAATCAGGCGCGCCGTCTCACCGGTGAAAGTTGGGGTCACGATACAGCTGGCATTGAGTGCAACGGCTGTAGACACTGCCGCATAGCCAACCGCCTCGGAAATCTTGTTGTTGACCTTCTCCTTCTCGTTGTGGAAATGGCCCTGGTAATCCAGGTGGTGCTCTGTGGTCTCCGCAATCTTTGCCATCATGCGGACTGCCTCCAGAGGATACTTGCCCATTGCCGTCTCACCAGACAGCATGATCGCATCCGTACCATCATAAATAGCATTTGCTACGTCCCCTGCCTCCGCTCTGGTCGGACGGGGATTGCGGATCATAGAATCCAGCATCTGGGTCGCCGTAATCACAGGCTTAAACTTTTCATTGCATTTTGCAATGATCTTCTTCTGGATATAAGGCACCTCATCCGCCGGGATTTCTACACCCAGGTCGCCGCGTGCTACCATGATTCCGTCCGCTGCATCGATGATGGAATCGATGTTCTCCACCCCTTCTGCATTCTCAATCTTGGCAATAATCAGCATATCAGATCCGCCGTTTTCTTCAAGGAAGCTGCGGATCTCCTCCACACATTCCGCATTGCGCACGAAAGAAGCCGCCACAAAATCAAACCGATGGGCAATTCCAAACAACAGGTCTTTCTTGTCCTGCTCTGTGACACCCGGCAGCATGATCTTCACATTGGGAACGTTGACTCCCTTCTTTTCCCCCAGCTCACCGCCATTCTCTACCGTACAATGGATCTCCCGCTCTGTAAGCTCATCTACCCTAAGGCCGATCAGCCCGTCGTCGATCAGGATCGTATCACCTGGTTTTACATCCTTTACCAGATTTTCATAGGTTACGGAAACTCTCGTGCCGTCCCCAATCTGCTCATCCATGCAGAGGGTGAAGGAATCTCCCTCCTTCAAGGTCACTTTTTTGCCATCCTTGAGTTTTCCAGTACGGATCTCAGGTCCCTTCGTATCCAGGAGCATGGCAACCGGCCGATCCAGTTCATCACGGATCTCCTCCAAAAGTTCAATCCGCTTCTCATGTTCCTCATGGCTTCCATGGGAAAAATTAAACCTTGCCACATCCATTCCGGAGAGAACCATCTCCGACAAAAGCTTCTTGTCACTGGTATTTGGACCCATTGTACAGACAATCTTTGTTTTTTTCATAATCTTAATCCCTCGCTTTACTTTTGTTTATGAATGTGCTCATGTGTGAACAGATGATCCTGACAGTATTCATAATTGCCGTCACATTTTGAGCAGTAGCGGAACTCCAGGCGGTCGTCGTCCAGCTCCGTGCGTCCGCAGACTGCACAGCGATGTCTCGGCTGCCCGCTTTTGGCCGCTGAATGAACTTCCCTTCTAAATGCCTGTTTCCTCTTCATCTCCTTAGGCGATACTCTCCTTACATTTCTTGTGGCCAGGAAATACACGATAAAGTTGAGCAGGGATACAAGAATAACCACTCTGCCCACCCAGTCGTTCTGCCAGAAAGAATATAAGATAAAAATTCCATACAGGATTCCCATCCATTTGATCTTGATGGGAATCAGGAAATAAAGAAGCACCTGCATATCCGGATAGCTGACTGCGAACGCCAGGAAGATGGACATATTTACATAGTAGGTACTGAACATCGCACCGAACGAAACGGGGCCGCCGTACACAAGGTACAAAATTCCATACAAAACGAACGCCCCGATCAGCGTTGCAAGAAGACCGCCCAGAATATAGACATTATACCGGAATCTTCCCCAGGTCTGCTCCAAGGTATTCCCCAGGGAATAATAGAAAAACAGCATAATAATCGTGAAAAATCCAAAAGAATCCGGCGGAATGATCAGCCATGTAAGGATCCTCCATACCTGTCCGTGCAGGATATAGTATGGCTCCAGCGTCAGCCAGCCGAGTATTTCCGGAAAGAACAGCTCGATCAGATAACCCGCCGCGTAAAGTGCAATAATATAAGCCGACAGGTTGCGGATCGCATATCTGCCGAATTTTCTTTCCAGCTTGTTCAAAAACTTCATATCAGTCCCTTTCTTTTTTCAATTTCAGAACAGATCCTTCTTTGAGAAGATCAATGCAACGAGCAAACTGATTCCCAATGAAATCAGGATCACAATCAGAAAGCCGAAATAATTTTCTGCAAAAGGCATCCCTTTGCTGTTTACGTTCATACCATAGGCGCTGAACACCATGTTCGGGATCGCCATCACAATCGTCACGGTAGTCAGGAATTTCATGACCACATTCTGGTTGTTGGAGATAACCGATGCAAATGCATCCATGGTGCCGCTCAAGACACCGCTGTAAATATTAGCCATCTCAATTGCCTGCTTGTTCTCTACGATGACATCCTCCAGAAGATCCTCGTCCTCTGGATACTGCTTGATATTCTCGATCTTAAGGAGCTTCTCCAATACCACCTCATTGGAACGGAGAGAGGTCGTAAAGTAGAGAAGTGACTTCTCCAACTCCAGAAGTTCGATCAATTCCTGATTTCTGGTGGATCCGT
>DVFT01000159.1 GCA_018713105.1 Candidatus Limivivens merdigallinarum
CAAAGGAGTTTTCGGGTGATTTATGACTTTAATTTGCCTCTTTATAAATGATTATATCCAATTTTTTGATGCATCGTCAATACCCGGCTCATCGGATATCCTCTTTTCGGGAAAGAACCTTGACAATCAGGAAAGCTTCCCGTACTATGAATTTGTTAACGAATACTTTGTTCTCTTTTTATGTATGGAAATAGGAATTCAGAATCATAGCTCATTTCCGGAAACGGTTCGTTACCGAACACTTTAAAAGAATTGTACAGAAAGGAAAACAAGATGGATCGACGTCAGCGAAAGACCAGGGCGGCTATCTTCCATGCATTCAGCTCGCTTTTGGCGGAAGAAAACTACAATCGCATTACGGTACAGGAAATTATAGACCGGGCAAATATTGGGCGGACCACATTTTATGCCCATTTTGAAACGAAAGATGATCTTTTGAAAGCGCTTTGTGAAGAGTTGTTTGGTCATATTCTATCCAGCGCCCGTGACTGCACCCACACTCACGGGCTGTATTCCAACAACCAGGTGCCGGAATCGGTGTTTTGCCATCTGCTGCAGCATCTCAAGGAAAATGAAAACAATATCCTCGAACTGCTTTCCTGCGAAAGCAACGAAATATTTCTGCGATATTTTAAAGACAACCTGAACAGTCTGGTGCAGTCGCAGTTTGTGAACCAGAACAGAAAGGCAAACACCGATATTCCGCAGGACTTCCTGATCAACCATATCTCCAGCAGCTTTGTGGAAATGGTACTGTGGTGGATCAAAGGGCGCATGAAACAGACGCCGGTGGAGCTGGATCGGTATTTCCGGGCAGTGATTGAACCGATTTTATAAGTTCCGCGGCTATTTTACCTTCTTCCACCGCGTTGCAATCATGGGGATCTGGAATGCCAGCATGGCGATCCATCCCGCGAAGTTTGCCCACGCCAGACATTCAAAGCCGCCGTGCATGACATGGATCATAAGCCAGGCTGCCAGGAACCGGGAGGACATGTTCAGGATGGTGCTGATCAGCGTCACCTTAAGATCCCCAAGCCCACGGAAATATCCCTGGATAATGTTGGTGGCGGAGGGCATAAAGTACATAAAGGCGATCAGCTGCAGGTAAGAGACGCCTAAGGAGATCACTTCCTCAGAGCCATCGCTGACAAACAGCTGCATGATCGGGCGGGAACCGAAAAATACCAGGATAGCAATCACTGTGGTGTAGATGACCTGAAGAATGATGGAAGAGAGGAACCCCTTCTTCATGCGGTCTATTTTTCCTGCACCCCGGTTCTGCGCCATAAAGGTGGTGGCGGCATGGGCGATATTCTGCTGGGGAGTCATGGCAAAATCATCCACGCGGTTGATGGCAGTAAACGCGGCGATAAAGGCAACACCCTGCACGTTTACAACGGTCTGGACACAGATCTTGCCCAGCTGCACGCACATCTGCTGCAGGGCGCTTGTGATCCCGTAGTTGAAGGTGCGAAGGAGAAGGGAGGCGTCAAAGACCCTCCATTTCTTCCCAAGGGAGAGGAGAGGCACTTTTTTCTTAATATAGATCAGACAGAAAAGGCAGCAGAGCGCCTCGCTCAGCACCGTTGCCACCGCGCTGCCCGGCACGCCCCACTCCAGGACAAGGACGAAGAACAGATCCCCCACCACATTGAGGAATGCGCTGATAATCAGAAAGTAAAGCGGAACCTTGCTGTCACCCAGAGCCCGCAGCGTATTGGAAAAAAAGTTGTAGACAAAGGTGAAGATCAGCCCCACAAAGATAATCCGAAGATAGATCTTTGCCGATTCAATGATATCCGCCGGAACCTGAAGAAGTTCCAGGAGAGGATGGGCGAACAGGATCAGGAGGATTGCCACCACTGCCGAAAATCCTAAGCCCCCCAGCATGGAGGTGCTGATCTGCCGCCTCAGCAGGTCATAATCTTTGGCGCCGTAGTGGGTGCTCATCAGAATTCCGGCGCCCATGCACATGCCGCTGATAAAGAGAATGACCATATTCATGATGGGTCCTGCGGTTCCCACCGCTGCAAGCGCCTCATCTCCGACGAATTTTCCGACGATCACAGAGTCCGCTGCGTTGTAGGTGAGCTGGAACAGATTGCCCAGCACCAGTGGAATGGTAAATTCCGTCAATTGGGGAATGATGCGCCCCTCGGTCATATTTGTAGTCATATTGATTCTCCTTCCGGTATTCAGTGTAATGATGGCTGCCTGACCTTTTGGCGACCTGCTTTGCCAGTTCTTTTTATTATAACACTGATGCCGAAAAATGACAGAAAAAAATGAAATCCCCCCAAATTGCAGATAGAAATTCGGAGGCATTTGTACTATAATGGTAACGGTTCGGCTCAGGTCTTGCGCACATGCTGCGAAGACCATAAGAACGTATTTTAGAAGTGCAAAATCCCATCGCCGCAGGCGATTTTTAATGGGTTTTGGAGGTGTGTTTGAGATGACGAAGAAAGAAAAGAAAAGCCTGGAGCTTCCCATTCATTATCTGATGGCGCTCTGCGGAGGCTTTTTTGGGGCATATGCGATTGCAAGCCGGATGGGAAACCTGGGACAGGCGCAGACTGCCAACCTGATTGAGCTGGTCTATGCCGTGATCGGCAGGAATCCCTGGGAAGCCATGTTTCGTTTGATTGCCATGCTTGTGTTTGTGAGCGGCATGGTCCTGGCGACGGTTCTGGAGAAGAAGAGCAGGTGGAACCTGAAATATTTGTCCATTGCCCTGGATATAGCGGCTGCGCTTGCGCTGGGGCTGATTTCAGCCAAGATTCATCCGGTGGTTTCCCTTTATCCCATCTTTTTTGCCAGCGCCTTTCAATGGTGTGTGTTTAAGGGGGCGAAGGGATATGTAAGCTCCACGCTGTTTTGTACCAACAACCTGAAGCAGACGACGGTTGCTGCGGTGGAATATCTGCTGGCTCCCAAGGGGGAGGAAGGCAGGGAAGAGAAGAAGGAACGCTCCCTGTTTTTTGGCGGCACCATGCTGAGCTTTTATCTGGGGGTCGCCGTAAGCTATGTATTGTGGCTGCAGTATGGGCTTAGGAGCATCTGGTTTAATCTGCTGCCGCTCCTTTGTGGGCTCCTCCTTGTCAGGGCAGAGAGCAGGGAAAGGGGAAAAAGCGAAAACTGAGCTACTTCCTTAGGCTGTCCATCAGCCGGATGATTTGCTTGGAGATCAGCCCTACCAGGATGGCAGCGGCAACCGTCCCTTCCCGGATGCCTTGCAGACGACCTGTGAATACCAGGGAGAGGAGGCAGGCGATGACGACGAGGGTGACGTCGAACCCTACTTTCATATAGCCGAATTTAACGGGGAGAACTTTGCAGATGGCGAGGACGACGCCTTCTCCGGCAAGGACCACCACGTTTGCCTTTACCTCACAGCTGACGCCGATGGCGACCAGGAGAATACCGAACAGGCAGGCGATCCATTGCTGCCAGTAGGTATTACAGGAGATCCCCTGAACTGCCCATACGCCGAAATCCGTCAGATAGCCGAAGAAGAAGGCGACAGGGAGCTGGAGCAGCTGGAACCATTCATATTTTTTGCGGAGGATCAGGATCTGGATCAGGATAAAGACGCAGTGCATAAGAATGGTGGCAGTGCCTACGGTGAAAGGAGAAAACAGGCTGACCACATAGGGCACGCTGGAAATGGGAGAAGTCCCAAGGCTCGCTTTGATGGAAAACGCAACGCCGAATGCCATGATGGAAAGCCCGATCAGAAGCAGCAGGCAGCGTTTCAAGAGATTTGCAGTTGATGAGGTACGCAATGAAATCAATCCTTTCTCGTAAAAGATAAAGTTTTTCCAATATTTAGTATAGCACGGTTGTCAAAAACTTTGAAAGGAGCTTTCCATGAACAGGATTTTAATCATCGAGGACGATACCGATATCAACAACATGATGGCGGAAACATTGGAAAAAGCCGGATATGCATGTACGCAGGCTTTTTCGGGCACAGAGGGGATCCTTTGGGCAGAAAAGGAGCAATTTTCCCTTGCCATTCTGGATCTGATGCTTCCGGGGCTGAATGGGGAGAAGCTGCTTCCCAGGCTGAAGGAGAAGCAGGATATCCCGGTGATCGTCGTGTCGGCGAAAGACAGCATTGACAGCAAGGTGGAGCTTCTGACTTCCGGAGCGGAGGATTACCTGACCAAGCCCTTTGACATCCAGGAACTGATCGCCCGGGTGGGTGTGCAGATTCGAAGATTTGCCAAGGGGACAAAGGAAGAATCCCGCGTACTGTCCTACCGGGAGCTGAAGCTCAATACGGATTCCTATACCGCATCCGTCAGGGAAATGCCCCTGGAGCTGACCAGGCAGGAATTTAAGATCCTGGAGCTTTTGCTTTTGCACCCTGGCAAGGTTTTTTCCAAGCAGGATATCTATGATTATGCCTGGGATGACATTTATCTGGGGGAGGATAAGACCATCAACGTCCATATCAGCAATATCCGGAAAAAACTGAAGGCTGTGACGGATGAGGAATATATCGAGACGGTATGGGGAATCGGATTCCGCCTTAGGTAACGTTCTTTAACATTTCTTAAACTTTGCTTTGCGTTTTTTTAGTACCTCCACGGTAAAATGAAAAACAAGAAGCAAAGGAGGCAGGAACATGGACTATTTATTAGAGACCAATAGCCTGACCAAACAGTACGGCAGGCATAAAGCAGTCAATTCGGTAAACCTTCACGTCCGCCAGGGCGATATCTACGGGCTGATCGGCAGAAACGGAGCAGGCAAGACCACGCTCCTCAAAATGATCAGCGGTCTCGCTTCCCCTACGGAGGGGGATTTCACCCTGTTCGGGAAACGGGGAAAGAGTGCGTATCGGTATCTGTCCCGTGTGGGAAGCCTGATCGAGGCTCCTGGCGTCTATCCCAATCTGACCGCGGAGGATAATCTGCGGTTAAAAAGCCTGGCAATGGGCGTCCGCAGGAAAGAGGAGATCGAAGAGCTGCTGTCGGTGGTGGGGCTTTTGGATACCGGGAAGAAAAAGGTCAAGAATTTTTCCCTGGGGATGAAGCAGAGGCTGGGAATCGCCCTGGCGCTTGTGGGCTCTCCGGACCTTGTGGTATTAGACGAACCCATCAACGGGCTGGATCCCCAGGGGATTGCCGAGGTACGGGATACGCTATTTCGGCTGAACCGGGAGAAACATATCACGCTGATCATTTCCAGCCATATCCTGGAGGAGCTTTCCAAGATCGCCACGCACTACGGGATCATCCATGACGGCGTGCTGATTCAGGAGCTGACAAGGGAAGAGCTGCTTGCAAAGTGCAGTGAGCGGATCGAGCTGAAGACGGATGATGCCAGGAAAGCGTGTACAGTGCTGGATGATATGGGGATCAGGAGATATAAAGTGATCGACCAGGATACCATCCATATTTTTGAACACCTGGACGAGAGCGGCGAGATTACTATGGCGCTCGCCAGACACCAGGTCAGGACGCTGGGGATCACGGTGAAAAACGAAGCCCTGGAAGACTATTATCTGAATCTGACGGGAGGTGCGGCAAATGATTAATCTGATCAAAATGGATCTCTATCGTATGGTACATTCCATCTGCACCTGGGTCATGCTTCTGGTCACCGTGGGAATCGCCCTGTTCTGCGTCGCCATGGTCAACATCGACCTGGAGGATAAGGCGGAAAACCCGCAGTATTCTGAGGAAACTTCCCAGATGGGGATCGTGAGCTTTCAGATCGAAGTGAAAACACAGGACGCCCAGGAGGAGACTGAGGAGACGGAAAACTCAGAAGAGGAGCAACAGATCGGGCTGTATGCGGATTCTGACCCAGGCTGGATCGAAGGACAGATCCTGGCAGGGGATCTGATCAGCACACAGCTGGAAAGCGGGATCCTCACGCTGCTCTGTGTGATCTTTGCGGCGATTTTTTTCAATGGGGACCAGAGGAACGGTTTCCTGAAAAATATTGCAGGGCAGTACCCGAACCGAGGAATCCTCGTCATTTCCAAGATGACAGCTGCCGCTGTGCAGATTCTGCTGATGGAGATTCTGTTTGCGATGGCTACTGGGGTGACGGCAGAGATCATCTGGGGAGAACAGTTTGTGCTGGGCTCCATCCCTCAGATGCTTCCGTTTCTTTGCGTTCAGTATCTCCTGAATCTGGGAGCGGCAGGGCTGATCCTGCTTTTGTGCACCCTGACCAGGAGCGCGGCGTTTGGCATGACAGCCGGGATCCTGATGATCATGGGGATTCTGCTTCCCGTGTATTCGGTGATTGAGAGGGCTTTTGCCGCCCTCCTGCCGTCCCTCAGGCTGAATATCAGCCAGTATGTGCTGGAGGGCAATATCGGTGTGGCAGGGATGGAGGCATCTTCGGACATTCTGACCCGGGCGTCCATGGTGGGAGCGGTATGTTTGGTTTTGTCTGTCCTGCTTGCCATGGTGATTATGAAAAAAAGGGATATTCGATAAGCGAGGAGAAACGAGAATGGTGATTTGGGCGTTCGCCGCCACAGCGGCGGCAGTGGTCATGGGATTGATGTTAGCGCTTTACCGGCGGCAGGTCAGAAAGATCTGCCGCCAAATGGAATTTTTGAAAGACAACAGGACAAACCTTCGGATTACCTCAGACCTGCCTCTTTCGGAGTTCAATGAGCTGATCGATGGGATCAACGACATCATTGACCGTTCCAGGAAAAGACAGGAGCATATGCTTCAGAATGAAACGCAGCTTAAGGAGACCATCACGAATCTCTCCCATGACATCCGCACGCCCCTTACCTCACTGGACGGATATTTTCAGCTTTTGCAGCAGGATGGTACCGAGGAGGAGCGCCTGAGACATATCGGGATCATCCAGTCACGGATCCTGAGCCTGAAGGAGATGCTGGAGGAGTTGTTTACCTATGCCAGGCTGCAGGACATCGATTACCAGCTGGAGCTGGAGCGGATCGACGTTGGAAAATGCGTTTATAATACGGTATTTTCTTTTTACGAGGAATTTGAAAAGAAAGGGATCGAACCAAAAGCAGACTTCTGTGACGGGCATTTTTTCATCCAGGGAAATGAGGAGGTGCTTCGCCGCACTCTGCAGAACTTATTAAAAAATGCGCTGGTCCATGGGCATACGGAGATTTCGATGAGGCTGTTTTGTGAGGGAGGAAAAGTGGTTTTCCAGTGCTCCAATGATACAGAAATGGGAGAGGAGATCGATATGGAGCAGGTGTTCCAGCGTTTTTACAAAGCAGATTCTTCCAGAACTCACACGTCTGCCGGTTTGGGACTGTCCATCGCAAAAGGGCTGGTGGAACGGATGGGCGGAGAGATCTTCGCAAAGCTTGACGGAAAGGTCTTCCAGGTCTGGATAGAGTTTGAAATTTCTTGAAAATCGGGAGGCAATGGTATATAATTTTATTTAGTATTTATTATTTTAGAGGTTAATGAGATGGACATGGAATTAAGGGAACAGTTTTTTACAATCATCAATCATTTCCGCAGGCTGGAGTCCGCTTTGATGGCAGAGTGTGAAATGCAGATCAATGAGATGGCGGTCTTATACAGCATTGCCGGGAACTGCTGTCAGGAATGTCCCAACATCAACCTCAACGTCCCGAAAATACAGGAAAAGCTGTGTATTTCCAAACCCGCGGTTTCTTATATCCTGAACGCTCTGGAGAAAAAGAACTATATTACCAGGGAAATCGATTCCAGGGACCGCCGGAAGGTCTCCATCGGAGTGACGGAGGAAGGCAAAGAGGTGGCAGCGCAGTCCATGGGCAAATACGAGGAGCTGTGGTCGGAGATCCTGGAGCGCTTCGGGGAAGAGAATATGAGGCAGCTGATGGAGCTCTTAAGGGAGCTGGATCACTGCACCTCAGACAATACAGAAGAAAAGAAGAGTTAAAGGAAAAGACCTTCGGAGCATACCGGATCGTGCGGTATCCCGAAGGTCTTTCCCTGCTGTTTGGAAAGATGTAATGGAGGATTTTTGTGATGGGGAACTTACGCTTCCTTCACGGTGACCGTCAGTTCCCCATCCTGAACGGATGCCAGCAGGTGTTCTTCCGTTCCAGGCTGATGGTCCAGGATCCTGTCAGCCACTGCATTCTGCAGCAGGGACTGGATGGCACGTTTTAACGGTCTGGCTCCGTAGGAGGGATCAAAGCCTTTTTCGGAAAGCAGCTGCCGTGCGCTGTCTTCCACATCCAGGTCGATGCCTTTTCGCTTCATGCGATCCACCAGTTTTTGGATCTGGATATCTGCGATCTTGCGGACATCCCCTTCCTTCAACGGATGGAAGACAAGGATCTCATCCAGGCGGTTCAGAAATTCCGGGCGGAATGTCTGTTTTGCTGCGTTCAGGACGCTCTCTTTGATCGTTTCTTCCTGTCGGGACGCCTCTTCCTCCCCGCTGCGGATAAAGCCAAGGGAGGTATGCTTTCCGGTCAGTTCCCTGGCGCCGATGTTGGAGGTCAGGACGATGATGGTATTTTTAAAGCTCACGGTCCGTCCCTGCCCATCGGTCAGCCGTCCGTCGTCCAGAATCTGCAGAAGAGAATTCCAGATATCCGGATGGGCTTTTTCAATCTCATCAAAGAGGATCAGGCTGTAGGGCTTTCTCCTGACAAGCTCAGTCAGCTGTCCCCCTTCCTCATAGCCCACATATCCGGGCGGGGAACCGATCAGTTTGGAAGCGCTGTAGGGTTCCGTGTATTCAGACATGTCAAAACGGATCAGGGCGTCGTCGCTGTGGAAGAGAATCCTTGCCAATGCCCGGCACAACTCTGTCTTTCCCACTCCGGTAGGACCGAGGAAAAGGAAGGATCCGATGGGACGGTCAGGATCCGCCACACCGGTCCGCCCGCGCCGGATGGCTTTTGCGACAGCGGAAACGGCTTCCTCCTGCCCGACAATCTGCCTGTGAAGCTGCTCTTCCAGTGTGCGGAGGTTGTTGGCTTCGCTAATGGTCAGCATCGTGACCGGAATTTTGGTCCAGGATGATACCACCTGCGCGATGTCTTCTGCATCCACGGTGTGGCATTGCTTCGATTTCCAGGCTTCTTTTTGTTCCTGGAGTTCTTGTTCCAGGCGGCGCTGCTGATCCCGAAGGACGGCGGCTTTTTCATATTCCTGTCTGCTGGCTGCGGCTTTCTTTTCCTTGCTGACTTTTGTGATTTCCTGCTCCAGCTGGATCATAGCGGGAGGTGCGGTCAGCCCCTTGGTGCGGACCTTTGCCGCTGCCTCATCGATCAGATCCACTGCCTTATCCGGGAGAAAACGGTCCTGGATATAGCGGGAGGAAAGTTCGACTGCAGCTTTAAGAGCGCCATCCGTGATAGAAAGTCCGTGAAATTCTTCGTATTTCTTTCGAAGACCGTTTAGGATCCGGACGGCATCTGCCTGATCCGGTTCCGGAACCTCCACTGGCTGGAAACGGCGCTCAAAGGCAGAGTCTTTCTCGATATAGCGGCGGTATTCGTCACGGGTCGTAGCTCCGATCAGCTGGACGCCTCCCCGAGCCAGCATAGGTTTCAGGATATTGGCTGCGTCCATGCTGCCGCCTCCGCTGGCTCCGGCTCCCATAAGCATATGCAGTTCATCCACAAAGAGGATCACGTTGCCTTCTGCTTCCGCGTCGGAGAGGAAGGCTTTGATCCGTTCCTCAAAATCTCCACGGAACCGTGTGCCGGAGATCATTTCCACAAGATCCATGGCGACGATCCTTTTATCCATCAGGCTTGCCGGGACGGTTCCTTCTGCAATCCGCTGGGCAAGACCTTCCACGACGGCAGTTTTCCCGACGCCTGGTTCCCCTATCAGGACGGGATTGTTTTTGGTACGCCGGGACAGGATCTGGATCAGCCGTTCCAGAATATCCTCCCGCCCAATCATGGGATCATAGGCGCCGTCTGCAGCTTTTTCCGTCATATCCGTGCCGTAATTCTGAAGGGCTGCCTCCCCTTCGCTGTCTGCCTGCCCCTGGCTGGTCTCTTCAGGCAGGATCGGGAGTTCCTGGGAATCCAGGCTGCGGCGCACGTCGTCAAGATCGATCTCCAGCGACAGCATGAGCTGTGCTGCGGCACATTCCCCTGCATTCAGGATTCCATGGAGAAGGTCTTCAGGTTCCAATTTTTGTTCTGCCCTGTTTTGTACATAATGTTCCGACAGGTGGAGCACTTCTTCTGCCTCCTGGGAAATCTGTATGGCAGTGTAATGCCCTTCTGACTTTGCGTCCCAGTCGTACTGGCGGAGATAGTCTTCCACCAGCGTCTGGTCGAGACCCTGGGCACGTAAGGTGCGCCCTGCCGTTCCGGGCTCCTGGATCAGCGCCCAAAGGAGATGTTCGCTTCCAAGAAAACGGTGCCCAATGCGCAGTGCGAACCGGATGGCAGAGAGAAAGACATGGAGGGTTCTCTGGCTGAAGGTCTCAAGCTTGATGTCCATGACCATCCCCCCTTTCCCGGATCACCGCAATGTCATCGCGCAGCTTTGCGGCTTCCTCATAGTGTTCCAGCTTTGCCGCCTCATCCAGCTGCGTGTTCAGCGCCTGGAGCTTACGGCGGGTCCGAAGCCCTTCCACCGCCAGCTCCGGGAAAGGCTGATCCCCCATCTGCCTGGTCTTGGGCTGCCCGGGATACCAGCCGGTGCGCTGTTTAAAGGATTCTGCCTGTCCAGAGGATACGGCTGCCTGCCACCTTTTCTGCAGACAGTCCTCGCAGATGGGCATTTGGTAGATCGTGTCCGCCAGATTGATGTAAAATATATGGTCAACATGTGTTTTCTTGCAAACATGGCATTGCATGGTAATCACCCCTTTCATATATAGTTCAAACTAAAATAGTTAAGTTTTTAATAATTATAAACTAAAAATTTAAATTGTCAATAGATAGGGCAAAAAAATACTGTCATCTGCGGTATTTTTAGGAGATGACAGTACGTTTGCGAAAAACAGAAAAGTGACCGTCCTATTTGTCTGTACAGACATGTGGCGGACAAGGGGATGCGGTTCGGGCTGCATGGTCAGGGATTTGGCTGCGGCAAACCGGATAAGCTAAGGAGCTGCTTTCCGAAGATATGGTTGAACAGGGCGATTACCCGTCCCACGCCGATCACGGCGCATACGGTTCCAAGCCCGACACCCACCAGAGTGCCGGTACATGCCAATCCGACCAGGATTGCGGCTGCAATGTTGAAGGCATCAAAGCAGTTTTTGGTAAAGCCCACCTTTTTTCCGGCGAAATCAGAGATGGTCTGCACAATGCCGTCCCCCGGATTGGGAACCAGGCGCATGTTCAGGGACATAGCGGCTCCGATGCCCGTCAGGGCAATGGCAATGAGAAGAACCAGGATCCGTTGCGGCAGGGCACTGCCCGAAAAATCAGGGAGATACAGGCTGAAGAGATTCATAAAACGGGTAAATATCAGGCTCAAAGGGAGCTGAAGGATGTCCATGAGAAAGACGCGCTTCAGGTTTAAACTGTCTTTCTTTCCCAGTCGGCGCTGCCGGAGGTAGAGGAGGGCGTGGAGGAGGAGTTCTGC
>DVFT01000160.1 GCA_018713105.1 Candidatus Limivivens merdigallinarum
GTCAGAGACAGCGTGTTGCTATGGGACGTGCTATCGTTCGTGATCCGAAGGTATTCCTGATGGACGAGCCGCTGTCAAACTTGGATGCAAAACTCCGTGTTCAGATGCGTATTGAGATCTCCAAACTGCATCAGAGACTGGGCGCTACCATCATCTATGTAACCCATGACCAGACAGAGGCTATGACCCTTGGTACCAGAATCGTCGTTATGAAAGACGGCGTGGTTCAGCAGGTAGATTCCCCGCAGAACCTGTACAACAGCCCCTGCAACCTGTTCGTAGCTGGATTCATCGGATCTCCGCAGATGAACTTCCTGGATGCAAAAGCAGAAGTGAAGGGCAACGATGTATATCTGCACGTTGGACCTCACGCAATCAAACTGCCGGCAGCGAAAGCTAAGAAAGTCATCGACGGCGGCTACAACGGAAAGACCGTTGTTCTTGGTATCCGTCCGGAGGACGTACATGATTCCGAAGATTGGCTGACGAATTCACCGGAGACTGTAATCGAGTCTACCATCCGTGTATACGAGCTTCTGGGTGCCGAAGTATTCCTGTATTTCGATGTAGAAGGCTCCAACATGACCGCACGTGTTGATCCGCGTACAACTGCAAGAACCGGTGATACCGTGAAATTCGCACTGGATGCTGAGAAGATCCATGTATTTGACAAAGAGACTGAGCTTGTCATCACGAACTAATTTATAAAAACGACCAGATACCCTCAGGGCCGATGCTCTGGGGGTATTTTTTTAGGATCATACATATGGAAGGAGACAGAATATGAAGATAGGGATCGTGGGAAATGGGATGATTGTCACACAAATGCTGACGGATGTGCAGCAAACAGAAGCCATCTGCCCTGTTTCCCTCTGCGTCCGCCCCAAAAGCGTGGATACAGGGAAGAGACTGGCAGCGCAATATGGCATGGAGCTTTTTACCGATTATCAGGATTTTTTGAAAAATGGGGAATTCGATACGGTGTATATCGGGGTGATCAACAGTGAGCATTTTCGCTATACAGAAGCAGCGCTGAAAGCCGGAAAGCATGTGATCTGCGAGAAGCCTTTCACGGTAAAGGCGGAGGAAGCAAATATTCTTAAGGAATCTGCCTTGAAAAACCATCTGTTTTTGTGGGAGGCATGTAAAGTTCCCTATTCACCGGTGTTTCGGGAAATCCAAGGGGAGATTGGGAATGTGGGGCACATTAGCCTGATACAGTGCAATTTTTCAAAAATATCCAGCCGATTCCGCAGATATGAGAAAGGAGAAGTACTGCCTGCCTTTGATCCGAAAGCTGCCGGAGGATGCCTTATGGATCTGAATGTCTATAACATCCGCTTTGTGACAGAGCTTTTGGGACGCCCAAAGGAAATTCGGTATTTTGCCAATCGGGGATTCAACGGAATAGACACTTCCGGCACGGCAGTGCTGAGCTATGAGGGATGCCAGGCGGTATGCTCAGCAGCCAAGGATTCCACCAGCCCAAGCTTTGCGTTCCTTCAGGGTACGGAAGGGTGTATCCGGGTGGAAGGACCGGTGAGCAATCTGCTGAAAGCAGAGATTACCGACAGGCAGGGGACGAGGCTTCTGGCTGAGGACAGGGAAGGAGGAACCCTTGCCGGAGAATTCCGGGAATTCGAAAGGCAGCTTCGGGAAGGAGACTATGAGTCCTGCAGGAAGGCGCTGGAAAACAGCATTGCCGTCATGGAGGTACTGGAAGCATGCAGACGGTACGCAGGAATACAATTCTCCGGCGATCAGGAAATTTCCCTTGCAGGCAGAAAGAGGTTTTAGTATACTTAACACAAAGAATAAGAAAATTTGCTTAAGAGAGGAGACGTAGCAATATGATTTCCAGTCAAGTGCTTCAGACATCTATTGATGAGCTTCGTGCAATAACCAGAATTGATTTGTGTGTGTTCGATACAGAGGGAAGGACAGTGGTATCTACCTTTTCCAGCGAGGATATTCAGTCTGAGATGGTGCGTCTGTTTGCGGAGTCCGCAGCGGACAGCCAGGTGATCCAAGGATACCATTTTTTCAAAATCTTCGACGACCAGGTAGTGGAATACGTCCTGGTGGCAAAGGGGGACAGCGACGATACCTATATGATCGGCAAGGTGGCGGTCAGTGAGATCCAGAACCTGATCATTGCTTATAAAGAACGGTTTGACAAGAACAATTTCATCCAGAACCTTTTGCTGGACAACCTTCTTTTGGTGGACATCTATAATCGGGCTAAAAAGCTTCATATTGACGTGGAGGCCAGGAGAGTGGTCTATGTGATCGAGACGAAGGTGGAGAAGGATCTGGGCGCGCGGGAGACCTTGAAGACGCTGTTCGCGTCCAAGACCAAGGATTTCATTACAGCAGTGGATGAGAAAAGCATCATCCTGGTCCATGAGCTGAAAGCAGAGGAAGGATATGAGGAAGCCGACCAGGTGGCGAATATGATCCGAGATATGCTGAATTCGGAAGCGATGTCTTCCGTAAGGATCGCCTATGGAACCATTGTGGAAGAGATTAAGCAGGTATCCAAGTCCTACAAGGAAGCCAAGATGGCTTTGGATGTGGGAAAAATTTTCTATTCTGAGAAAAAAGTTATCGCCTACAATACGCTGGGCATCGGAAGGCTGATTTACCAGCTCCCGATTTCCCTGTGCCAGATGTTCATGAAGGAAGTGTTCGGGGACAATATTCCCGATTCCCTGGACGAGGAAACGCTGATCACCATCAACAAATTTTTTGAGAACAACCTGAACGTGTCCGAGACCTCCAGACAGCTTTTTGTACACAGAAATACGCTGGTGTATCGTCTGGAGAAGCTCCAGAAGAGCACCGGGCTTGACATCCGGGTGTTCGACGACGCGCTGACCTTCAAGATTGCGCTGATGGTCGTAAGTTATATGAAGTATATGGAAAATGGAGAATATTAGGAGATACCTGTATTTCGGCGTTTTCCTTCTGATAGTGTGTTCCGTATTTTCAGCGGGAAATCCGGCCAGGGCTAAGGCGGCGGAAGCGATTACCCTCTGGGCCTGGGACGAGTCCTTCAATCTAAAAGCCGCGAAGCTGGCGGCGAAAGAGTATGAAAGGGAGCACCCGGAGATTTCCGTTCAGGTGGTGACCATGGAGCAGGAGGACATCATGGATAAGCTGGATAATTTTCTGGCGTCCGGGATGTATGAGGAGCTTCCCAACATCATTCTCATGGAAGACTACCGGAGCAAGGCGTATTTGAAGAAATATCCGGAGGAATTTCTGGATCTGACGGAGGAGATGGATTTTAGCTCTTTTATCGATTATAAGGTAAAGGCTGTGACGCAGGAGGGGAGGCAGTATGGAATCCCCTTTGACTGCGGGGCGGGAGTGCTGTTCTACCGGATCGATTATCTTACCCAGGCGGGATACAGCGAGGAAGATATGCAGGAGCTGACCTGGGAAGAATTTATCCGGATCGGAAAAGAGATCCGGGATCGGGTGAACGTCCCTCTGCTGGCAGTGGAACCGGACGATCTGGGACTGATCCGCCTTATGATGCAGAGCGCCGGAAGCTGGTATGTAAAACCCGGAGGAAACGAAGCGTTTATCGCGGACAACGAAGTGCTTAAGGCGGCGGAGAGCATCTATGAAGAGTGTATCCGGGAGGGGCTGACAGTCTCGGTCAGTGGATGGAATCAATTCGTCAACGCCTTTCAGGAGGGAGAGGTGGCGGCGGTGCCCTACGGATGCTGGCTGGCCTCCTCCATCAAGGAAGAGGAAACCCAGGCCGGAAAATGGAGGGTGGCGGAATTTCCAAGGATGGAAACCGTACCGGAATCCAAGAACGCCAGCAGCATCGGAGGAAGCAGCTGGTATATCCTGGCGAAGAAACCGGGGAGCAGAGAAGCCCTTGAATTCATGAAAGCCATGTTCGGGGACAACCCGGAATTCATCAACACGCTGATCAAAGAGATTGATCTGGTGACTGCCTATAAACAGGCGGAGGAGCTGTCCAATTATCAGGCGAAGGACGACTTTTTCGGCGGAAGGAATGTGATGGAGCTGTACCGCAGAACGGCTCTGGAAACGCCGGAGGTGGACTTTGGATGGAATACCTACGCCATCGAGGATATTTTTTCCGAGGAATTGCTGAAGATTTTCATGGGAGAGGACCGGGATACCGCGTTCCGGAGAGCCCAAAAAAAGGCTCAGGCGGTCATTGATTCTTAAAAAAGTGCAAATATATCAAAATAGTACAAACCTTAGGAGGTTTATCTAAAATTATGAAAAGTTTAGATAAAATTTATCCTAAGGTTTTTTGCCGTTTTTGGAGTACACTGTTGTCAACACATAAGGAAGACAGAAGGAAATTAAAATTTAAGGAGGATTTTTAAGTATGAAAGCAAAAAAAGTGTTGGCATGTGTACTGGCGTCAGCGATGGTCATGGGACTTGGCGTGACGGCGTTTGCGGAAGAAGGAGGAGACCAGAAGATCACCGTTTGGGCATGGGACGAGACCTTCAACATCAAAGCGGCCAATGAGGCGGCTGAGATTTACAAGGCGGAGCATCCGGACGTGGAGATTGAAGTGGTGACCATGGCTCAGGACGACATTGTGGCAAAGCTGAACACCAGCCTCTCTTCTCAGTCCTATGACGGACTTCCGGACGTGGTATTGATCGAAGATTATAAGATTCAGGGTTATCTCACCTCCTATCCGGATGAATTCGCGGATTTCTCAGACGTTCTGAACCCGGAGGATTTCGCGGCTTACAAGACCGGAGTGAACGTGGTGGACGGCAGTTTCTACGGAGTTCCTTTTGACAGCGGTGTTGCGGCGACTTTCTACCGCAAGGATATGATCGAGGAAGCCGGCTACACGGAGGAAGATATGCAGGATCTGACCTGGGACAAATACATTGAGATCGGCCAGGCGGTAAAGGAAAAATGCGGAGTGGATATGTGTACGCTGGATCCCAGTGATCTGGGACAGATCCGTATCATGATGCAGAGCGCAGGCTCCTGGTACACCGATGCGGACGGCAACGTATCCTTTACGGACAACCAGGCGCTCAAAGATGCCATCACCACCTACAAGAAGCTGGTAGATGCAGGCATCACCAAACAGACTGCGGACTGGGATCAGTTTGTAGGAGCTTTCAATAACGGCGAGGTAGCCTCCGTAGTTTCCGGCTGCTGGGTAGCTTCTTCCATCAAGGCGGCAGAAGACCAGAGCGGCAAATGGGCTGTAGCTCCGGTTCCGAGAATGAGTGAAAATGAAAATTCCATCAATGCTTCCAGTATCGGCGGCGGTGCATGGTATGTTCTGCAGAACGTAGGAAACGCTGATCTTGCCAAAGATTTTGTGGCAACGACCTTCGGTTCCAATGTAGATCTGATGAACCAGCTGGTAAGCGATATTTCCCTGGTAAGCACCCTGAACGCTGCAGCGGAAGCTCCCAACGTATCGGAAGGAGTGGAGTATTTCGGCGGACAGACCGTAAACAAGGATTTCGCAGAGTGGACCGCAGAGGTTCCCACTGTAAATTATGGAATGCATACCTACGCATTGGAAGACATCATGAGCGAGGCTGTTCAGGCGATCGTGGGCGGCGGCGACATGGATCAGGTGCTCAGCGACTATGAAGAGCAGGCCAAAGCAGCAGTAGGACAGTAACAAGTCAAAGAGAAACAAGACAAAAACCGGAGCGGGTTCTTCGAAAGGAGACCCGCTTCTGTATTAAAAGCGAGGGAAAGTAACGATGAAGAAAAAAGTGCGTTTTACGGTCAACAAAAAAGCATGGCTGTTCGTCCTGCCAAGCGTGGTGCTGATCGTGGCTTTCGTGTTTTATCCGATGGTACAGGCGTTTATTACTTCCTTTCAGACGGGAATGGGAAACAACCTGACCTTCGGAGGAGCTGCGAATTACCAGAGACTTTTAACAGACAATACGTTTCGGAAAGCGTTGTTTAATACGGTTCTTTATCTGATCATCCAGGTTCCGATCATGATTGTATTGGCGCTGGCGATCTCTTCCATGCTTAATGACAAAAAGCTGAAGGGAAAAGGCTTCTTCCGGACAGCTATTTTCCTGCCCTGTGTGACGTCGCTGGTAGCTTACTCCATTGTGTTCAAGAGCCTTTTCGCCACGGATGGGTTTGTCAACGGATTTTTGATGAACTTACATATCATTGAAGAGCCCATCGCATGGATTACCACCACAGGGTTTGCCAGGGCATTGATCATTATAGCGATTACCTGGAGATGGACTGGTTATAATATGATCTTCTATCTGGCGGGGCTTCAGGGAATCGATGAATCGGTCTATGAGGCCGCCGCCATCGACGGGGCTACGGGCTTCCAGAAATTCCGCTATATGACGGTGCCGCTGCTGAAACCGATCATCCTGTTTACCACCATTAATTCTACGATCGGTACGCTCCAGCTGTTTGACGAGCCGATGAACATTACCCAGGGCGGTCCGGCCAACGCGACCATTACCATTTCACAGTATATCTACAATCTGCTGTTCAAGTATCAGCCGAACTTTGGCTATGCGGCAGCAGTGTCCTATGTGATCGTGGTGCTGATCGTGGTTCTGTCCTTTATTCAGATGAAAGTAGGTGACGATAAAGAATGAGTAAACGAGCAAAAGTCCTTAGAGCGGTGGAATATGTGGTTTTATCTATCCTGTCCATCGTCTCCATATTTCCCTTTATATGGATGATTATAGCAGCGACCAACCCTTCGGTGGAGGTCACCAAGGGGACGCTGATTCCCGGTACCTATTTCTTCGAGAATTTGAAGACGCTTCTGGCTTCGGATCTGGATTACTTGGGCGCGTTTAAAAATTCCATCGTTATTGCCGTGGTGACGACGGCAGTGGCCATGGTAGTATCCTCGGCGGCGGGCTATGCGTTTCAGATTTATAAGTCAAGGGCGAGAGACCGGATTTTCAATATTATTCTGCTTTCCATGATGGTTCCCTTTGCGGCTCTTATGGTGCCGTTGTTCCGTTTGTTCAGCAAGTTTAAAAACATTCCCGTGCTGAACCTAATCGCTTTGGACTCCCCAGGAGCGGTGATCATTATAGCAGTAGCAACGGCTTTCCTGATTTTCTTTTTCCGCCAGAATACCAAGACCTTTCCCAAGGAGCTGGTGGAGGCTGCCAGGATCGACGGTCTCGGAGAATTCGGAATTTTCACCAGAGTTTATATGCCCACCATGAAATCCACCTACGCGGCGGCCATCGTCGTAACCTTTATGACCAGCTGGAATAATTACCTGTGGCCTTTGATCGCGCTGCAGTCTGCGGACAAACGAACTTTGCCCCTTGTAATTTCCGCAATGGGCTCCTCATATACGCCGGATTATGGTATGATGATGACAGCGGTTGTTATCGCAACCATTCCGACCGCGCTGATCTTTTTCCTGATGCAGAAGCAGTTCGTGGCTGGCATGACTGGATCTGTGAAGGGATAAGACCAAAAACCACAGGACAGGAGGAAATCATGAAAAATATTACAGCGCCATCCTTAGAGTGGCTGGAAAATCCGGAGATTTTTGAAGTCAACCGGGAGAGGGGACATTCTGACCACACGTTTGCGTGCGAAGCGCCGGTGTACCGAAAATGTCTGGACGGGATCTGGAAGATCTCCGTGGCAGAAAACCCCAGGGAGAGAAAGGAAGATTTTTTCAGGGAGGATGCGGACCTTACAGGCTTTGGGGACGTCCGAGTGCCCGGGCATCTGGAGCTTCAGGGGTTTGGGCAGATTCAGTATGTAAATACCAACTATCCCTGGGACGGAAAAGATTATTTAAGGCCGCCCCATATTTCTGACAGGGACAACCAGGTGGGAAGCTATGTAACCTGGTTTGAGCTGGACAAGGAGGAAGTGAAGAACCGGAGCTTTCTGAGATTTGAGGGCGTGGAGACGGCCTTTTATGTCTGGATCAACGGAGCCTTTGTGGGCTATGGGGAGGACAGCTTTACCCCTTCCGAATTTGAGGTGACGTCCTTTGTCAAAGAAGGGAAAAATAAGCTGGCTGTGGAGGTATATAAGAGAAGCAGCGCAAGCTGGCTGGAGGATCAGGACTTTTTCAGATTTTCCGGTATCTTCCGGAGCGTCTGGCTGTACAGCATCCCAAAGACCCATGTGAGGGATTTGAAGGCGGAGGCGAACCTTTCCGGGGATTATCAGGACGGCGTCCTGAATGTCACCCTGTCCATGACAGGAGACTTGGAAGGTACGGTGAAGGCAGCTCTCAAGGATCCGGAAGGGAAGGAAAAAGATCTGGGAGAATACACCGTGGAGGAAACGGTGAAGATCCCTGGAACTGTGAAAGGGGTTCTGCCCTGGAGCAGTGAGATTCCCAATCTTTATGTGCTTACTCTGAAGATATGTTCCGGGGAAGGAAAACTCGTAGAAGAAATCAATCAGAAGATCGGGTTCCGCAGATTCGAGCTGAAGGACGGTCTCATGTGCCTGAACGGAAAGAGGATCCTCTTCAAGGGCGTCAACCGCCATGAATTCAATCCGGAATTCGGCCGGTGCATTACAGAGGAGGATATGCTCTATGACATCCGGTTTATGAAACGGCACAACATCAATGCGGTGAGAACCTGCCATTATCCTGATCAGTCCCGCTGGTATGAGCTGTGCGACGAGTACGGGATCTATCTGATCGACGAGACCAACCTGGAATCCCATGGTTCCTGGCAGAAGCTGGGGGCGCTGGAACCCTCCTGGAACGTTCCCGAATCCAAGCCGGAATGGAAGGGAGCCGTCCTGGACCGTGCGGCATCCATGTACGAAAGGGACAAGAACCATCCGTCCATCCTTCTGTGGTCGCTGGGCAACGAGTCTTACGCAGGAGAGAATTTCCGCCATATGAGGGATTATTTCCATGAGCAGGACAAGAACAGGCTGGTTCACTATGAAGGCGTGGTATGGAGACGGGAATTCGAGGACGCAAGCGACGTGGAGAGCCGGATGTACGCCAAGCCCCATGAAATCGAAGAATATTTGAAGAACGAGCCGAAGAAGCCCTATATCAGCTGTGAGTACATGCACGCCATGGGAAATTCCCTGGGTGGGATGAAGCTGTACACAGACCTGGAAGATCGCTATCCGGCATACCAGGGCGGATTCATCTGGGATTATATCGACCAGGCCGTTTATCAGGAAGTAAACGGGGAGAGGGTGCTGGCCTACGGAGGAGATTTTGACGACCGGCCGTCTGACTACGGCTTCTGTACCAATGGAATCGTGTATGCGGACAGAAGGGAATCCCCCAAGGTCTATGAAGTGAAGAAGCTCTATTCCAATGTGCGGATCACCGTTTCCGAGAAGGAAGCCGTCGTTGAAAACAGGAATCTGTTCGACGACCTGAAAGATAAGGTGTTTGTTATAAGGCTTGAGGAAGAAGGGACACTTCTGGAGGAAAGGGAAGAAAGGCTCATCCTGCCTCCGGGAGAGAAGGGAAGCCTTCCCATTGAGTTCTCCGTTCCCCAAAATGGAAAGGAGCATGTGATTACCGTATCCATGCATACGGCAAAGCCTTGTCTCTGGGCGGAAAAGGGGTTTGAGCTGGATTTCGGGCAGGCCGTGATTCCAAAATCAGAAGTTCAGAAGGAAGAGCCGTCCGGCGGGATCGAAGTCATCCATGGGGATGTACATATCGGCGTGCGCGGCCGGGATTTCTCCGCCCTGTTCTCCAGAAGCGAGGGAGGAATCGTGTCCCTGGTGTACGGAGGAAAAGAATACATAACCAGAACGCCGAGGATTTCCTACTGGAGGGCCACCACGGACAATGACCGGGGATACCAGGAGCCCTTCGGAAGCGCGCCCTGGCTGATGGCAAGCCTGTGCCAGAGACATCTCCAGAGCCAGGTGAAGGTGGAGGAAAGCGAGAACCGTATCAAGCTGACCTTCTTCTACGAGGCGAGGGGGCTGAAGGATTTCATCCATTCCGTGTCCTATGAGGTGAGCGGCGACGGCCGGATCCTGGTGGAAGCCGTCTATCCGGGAGTCGATGAGATGCCGAAAATGCCTCTGTTCGGTTTGGACATCAAGCTGAAAAAGGAATTTTCAAGGGTTCGTTACTATGGGCTGGGGCCGGAGGAGAATTATCTGGACCGGAAGGAAGGGGCAAGGCTTGGCGTTTTTCGGACCACTGCCAGGGAGAATCTGGCGGGATACTTAAAGCCCCAGGAATGCGGAAACCGCATGGGAATCCGCTGGCTGACCGTATCCAATGACAAAGGCCAGGGCCTTTGCTTCCGGGAAGAGGGACTGCCCCTTGAGGGAAGCGTGCTTCCCTACAGCGCCTATGAGCTGGAAAATGCCTTCCACAGCTATGAGCTTCCAAAGGTGAATTACACCTGGGTGCGGATGATCAGCGCGCAGAAGGGCGTGGGAGGAGACGACAGCTGGGGCGCCCCGGTTCATCCTGAATTTGAACTTTCCTCCGCAGAACGGAGAGTATTGAGATTTTCCATTAACAAGATAGAAGGCTGACATGGAATCCTATTGTAAAATACTGATCATTGATGATGAAATTATCATGAGGCAGGGGATCAAGTACCTGCTGGACTGGGAGAAGGAAGGCTTCCAGATCGCGGGCGAAGCGTCCGGCGGGAGAGAGGGGTTGGAGCTGGTGGAAGAGCTCCAGCCCCATATCATCCTCTGCGATATGGTCATGTCGGGTATGGACGGAGTAGAGTTTACTGAAATCGTAAAAAAGAAATATCCCAATATCCAGATCATCATTCTGAGCGGCTATGACAATTTTGAATATGTGAGATCAAGCCTCATGAACGGCGCTTCGGATTATATCCTAAAGCCCATGCTGAAACCGGAGACCTTGCTGGAGACATTAAGGCGGACCGCCAAAAAGATTCCGGGCTTCCGGTTCGCGCCGGGGAAAACGGCCAGTGTGGAAAACCTCCTGGAGCGGTATCTCCTGGGGATGGACATACCGGCAGAAGGGCTGGAGAGAGCGTTCACCCATTCCTTTTTCCGGCTGTACGGGGCAAATCTGAAGAGGAATCCCGGAGGCAGAGGGGACGCGGAGCTGCTTGACGAGAAGATCGAGGGATTTTTGGATAAAATGGAGTATGGAACCCATGTAAAGCTGCTGTTGAACGGAGAGATGGTCTGCATCCTCTGGAACTACGACGCCAGGGATGAGGAACGGCTGAAAAACGATTTCCGGAAGCTGACGGAGAAACTGACCTTTCTGGACGAAGCCTTTTTTGGAGTGCTGGGAAGCCGAAGGGAAAGCCTGAAGGAGATCCGGGAGGAATACCGCCGAAGCTTCCTGGAAGAGGTGGGAAAGGCCTTTTACAGCAGGGATCTCCATTTTAAGATCCTGGACGGCGGGGAAGGGAAAGAGCCGGCCAGAAAGAAGTTTGATTTCGGCTGCTATACCAGCCTTCTTGGCAGCAGGAGGTATGAAGAAGCCCTGTCTATGCTGGAAGCTTATCTGAACGGGGCTCTCGAAGAGAGAATGGATGAATACAGGCTGAAAAATATCACCAAAAATATGCTGTACAGTCTTTTCACCACCCTGGAGGATCAGAGCGAAAAGATCGACGAGCTGAGATTAAAGTATTTCAAACAGCTGGACCGGGCCGACTACGAGGCGGAATTCCGTTCCGTACTGTCCGATGTGCTTCAAAGCTTCCGGGAAATTCTGTCCGACGGCGGATGGAGCAATGACAGGCGTATCCGGGAAATCCTGGAATACATCAGAAGCCACTATAAGGAGGAGCTGGATCTGAAGGAGGTGGCAAAGGTGTTTAATTTCAATTATTACTACCTTTCCGCATACTTTAACTCCAATGTGAGCGAGGGCTTCAGCGGTTATCTGAACAGGATCCGCATCGAACGGGCCTCCCGCATCCTGGAGGAGGAAAATCTGCCCATCTCCGCGGTCAGCGGAATGGTGGGTTATTCCGATCACAGCTATTTCTGCAGGGTATTCAAAAAGATCACGGGCATGACGCCGAGCAGATACCGCCAGGAGAAAAAACATGAGTAAGAACAGAAAAAAGACCTATTTCAACAGGATGTCCACACGTATCCTCACGGCAGTTGTCGTGGGGATGCTTTCTATCGCGGCGCAGGTGATCTTTACGATGGTGAAAATGTCGGAAAACGTGTTTGTGGACGTGTATGGGGAATCCCAGGAGCAGGTCTTTGAACAGATCGCCAGCGATTTGAATGAATTTCATGAAAACCTGATGAAGATTATGACGGCCGTGGACAACAGCTGGGCGTTCCGGCTCTATTTCGGCTCGGAAGAAGCCCTGGACAGCGTCACCTCCTTCCAGACGGTCTACGAGATGAAAAAGGACCTGGAACAAGCCATTCCTTCTAATGTGGACGACATCGTGGTGATGGTTCTGAATGAAGACGGAGCCAGCTACATCAACCGGGAGGAAAACATCGTCACCCCAGTGGAAGAAATCCTGGATCATGAGATCACCCAAAAGGCCTACTCGGATACGGGAAATATCCACTATTTCTATCTGGATCAGGGGTTCACCTCCACCACCAGGGAGGAAAGCGCTGTGATCGGCGTCAAGGCGCTGACCAGGGGAGTGGACAAGGAGCCCTACGGGGCGGTCTACATCACTATGAAATCCAGCGATTTCCGGAAGCTGTACGGATATTTTACCACAGAGTACACGGATTTCTTTATGACTGCGGAGGACGGGACGATCATTGCGGCCAACCGGGAAGAGTACGAGGGTTTGAATCAAGCGGAAAGCCCCTTAAATGGCGTGCGCCAACAGCCTGTCGACAATCTCGATGACCTGACCGTGACCCGGGGAGACAGGATGACCGTTCTGTATCAGGACATGCCCTATTATGAGGGAGAAATTTTCGGCGTCATCGACAATGATAAGGCTCTGGACAGTAAATATAACGTACTGAACATTGTGGCTATCTGCGTCATCGGCGTCGGGGCAGTCATCATCCTGATTTTTCTGATCATCCGCCAAACCACCCGTCCGCTTTCCAACATGGCGGTAAAGATGAAAGCGGAAGGAATCGGAAAATTCCAGGAACCGATCCAGGTATCCGGCCCTGAGGAGGTACGCATCGTAGCCACGGCCTACAATTCCATGCTGGAAGACTTGAACCGGTATATCAATCAGCTGATGGAGACGCAGAAAGAGAAAAGGAAGGCGGAGATCAGAGCTCTCCAGATGCAGATCAACCCCCACTATATCTACAATACCCTGGCGGGGATCAAATGGCTGATCTGGCAGGGGGACGCCAAAAAGTCTACGGAGACCATAGACGCCTTCATAGCCCTTCTCCGCAATACCATCAGCAATACCAGCGAGTTCATCCCAGTGGAACAGGAGATCCAGAACCTGAAAAACTATGTTTTGATCAATAATGTCAGGTATGGAGAACGGGTGCGGGTGGAATTCTTTGTGGCCGACGGCTATGAAACCTGCCTGCTCCCCAAGCTGATCCTGCAGCCCTTTATCGAAAACGCTTTCTTCCACGCCTTCCCCGCCGACCGCCTGGGAACCATCCAGGTGGTCATCGGAAGGAAAAAAGACATGCTGCGCATCGAGATCGCCGACGACGGTATCGGCATGACGGAGGAACGGCGGAAAGAACTGATGAGAAAAGACGGCAAATCCAGAAAGGAGGAGCATTTCTCAGGAATCGGCATCAATAACGTAGACGACAGACTAAAACTCCTCTACGGCCAGGAATACGGCGTCCACATCGCAAGCCGTGAAAACGAAGGCACCACCATCACCCTCCTCCTCCCCATCACCCAGGAAGAACGCCGCTAATCCACACTTGCAATCTCCCCACCTCCCCGGTATAATGAAGAATAGATGCGAGCTGGGAACCCGAAAGCGAGCTGGGAACCCTGCTAGCAAGCAGTTTTATTTTTAACGTTATGCAAGGAGGTTTTCATGATCAAGTTATACAATTCCGGCGCTTACCTCATCGACGGCACCCAGCTTGTGGAGGAGGGCGGCAGCACAGCAAATCTTCCGTCCAAGGAAGAAGCAGCGAAGAATACCATTGCCTATGGAATCCTGAAGGATCACAACACCTCGGGAAACATGGAGAAGCTGAAGATCAAATTCGATAAACTCACTTCCCACGACATCACCTTCGTAGGCATCATCCAGACGGCCAGAGCATCAGGCCTTGAGAAATTCCCGATTCCCTACGTGCTGACCAACTGTCACAACAGCCTCTGCGCAGTGGGCGGCACCATTAATGAGGACGACCACATGTTTGGTCTGACTTGTGCAAAGAAATATGGCGGCGTATACGTACCGCCTCATCAGGCAGTCATCCACCAGTTCGCCCGCGAGATGCTGGCAGAAGGAGGAAAAATGATCCTGGGCTCTGACTCCCATACCCGTTACGGGGCTCTGGGAACCATGGCTATGGGCGAGGGCGGACCGGAGCTGGTAAAGCAGCTGTTGGAACAGACCTATGACATCAATATGCCGGGCGTGGTTGCCATTTATCTGGATGGAGAGCCGGTTCCGGGCGTTGGTCCCCAGGACGTGGCGCTGGCAATTATCGGAGAGGTCTTTGACAAGGGCTATGTAAAGAACAAAGTCATGGAGTTCGTCGGACCAGGCGTGGAGAAGCTGAGCGCGGATTTCAGGATCGGCGTGGACGTTATGACCACTGAGACCACCTGTCTGTCCTCCATTTGGCAGACTGATGAGAAGATCCGTGAATTCTACGAGATCCACGGAAGAGAAAGCTCCTACAAGGAGCTGAAGCCGGGCAAGGTGGCTTATTACGACGGAGTGGTGTACGTGAACTTGAGCGAGATCCGTCCGATGATCGCAATGCCCTTCCATCCCAGCAACACCTATACCATCGAGGAACTGAACCGGAACCTGATGGACATCCTGGACGACGTGGAAAAGAGAGCCAAGGTATCTCTGGACGGCGCTGTGGACTTCACCCTGAAGGACAAAGTAATCGACGGCAAGCTTTATGTGGATCAGGGAATCATCGCTGGCTGCGCCGGCGGTGGTTTTGAAAATATCTGTGCGGCAGCCGATATCCTGAAAGGAAAGAGCATTGGCTGCGACGAATTCACCCTGAGCATTTATCCGGCCAGCACGCCGATCTATATGGAACTGGCAAAGAACGGCAGACTGGCAGATCTGATGGCAACGGGAGCTATCGTGAAAACAGCATTCTGCGGTCCCTGCTTCGGCGCAGGCGACACGCCGGCAAACAACGCTTTCAGTATCCGCCACTCCACCAGAAACTTCCCGAACCGTGAAGGAAGCAAGCTGCAGAGCGGTCAGATCGCGTCCGTAGCGCTTATGGACGCCCGTTCCATCGCGGCTACCGCAGCCAACAAGGGATTTTTGACAGCGGCAACCGATGTGGATGTGAACTTCAGCAATCCGAGATATTTCTTTGATTCTGAAATTTACGCAAACCGCGTATTCGACAGCCACGGCGTGGCCGATCCCTCCGTGGAGATCCACTTTGGACCCAACATCAAGGACTGGCCGAAGATGTCTGCTCTGCCTGAGCACATGATCCTCAAGGTGGTATCTGAAATCCACGATCCGGTAACCACCACCGATGAGCTGATCCCCTCCGGAGAGACCTCTTCCTACCGTTCCAATCCTCTGGGACTGGCAGAGTTCGCCCTTTCCAGAAAAGATCCGGCTTATGTAGGCCGGGCAAAAGAGGTTCAGGCAGCTCAGAAGGCCATCGAGAGAGGAGAATGTCCGGTGGATGCGCTCTCTGAACTGAAGCCGGTGTTCCAGGTGATCAACCGCACCTACAAAGACGTAGACCGTACCAACGTGGGCGTGGGCTCCACCATCTTCGCGGTGAAGCCGGGCGACGGCTCCGCCAGGGAGCAGGCCGCATCCTGCCAGAAGGTTTTAGGCGGCTGGGCCAACATCGCCAACGAATACGCCACCAAGAGATACCGTTCCAACCTGATCAACTGGGGTATGCTTCCGTTCCTCATTGACGGGGAAGAGCTTCCGTTCGCAAACGGGGATTACCTGTTCCTGCCGGAGATCAAGAAGGCGATCGAGGAAAAAGCGACGGAGTTCAAGGTGTATGTGGTGAAGGACGAACTGAAAGAGATCACGCTCAGGATGGATGAGCTGACCGACGATGAGAGGGAGATCATCCTGAAAGGGTGCCTGATCAATTACAACAGAAGGTAAGAAACGAAGCTTTGGAATAATAGAAGAAGGTAGTGAGATAAGCGGCATGGCCTGGTGATGGGAGTGATAGAATGAAGGTAAATCTTCCGGTAGGAGTGTCTGATTTTGAGGAAATTAGAAAAGGTGGATATTATTATATTGATAAATCGTCTTTAATCAGCGAACTGCTGGAAACAACAGCAACAAAGATCACGCTGATCACCCGTCCTCGCCGTTTTGGCAAAACGATGGGAATGAAGATGCTGGCGGATTTCTTTGACATTCGCAAAGATAGCTCCATACTTTTTGACGGCTTGGAAATCTCCAGGAATCCGGAGCTTTGCGAAAAATGGATGAACCAGTATCCAACGGTATTTTTTTCACTGAAAGATGTAAGCGGCCTGAATTTTGAAAACGCCTATGAAATGCTGAGGGGATGTCTGGCGTATCTCTTTCAGAAATTTAGCGATCTGCCGGAGAGCAAGGCGGTCAATGATTATGAACGGACGACGTTTTGGCATATTGCCAACAAAGAGGCTTCGGTGGATGAAGTAAAATCCAGCCTTTTCCTGCTGACGAAAATGCTGGCGGAGCACTACGGAAAACAGGTGATCCTGCTTTTGGACGAATACGACGTGCCTGTGGCAAAAGCCGCCGATAACGGGTATTATCGGGAGATGCTGGACGTCATAAAAATAATGTTAAGTATGGCGTTTAAAGATAACACCTTCCTTCGATTTGCTGTCATAACGGGCTGCCTTAAAATTACCAAGGAAAGCATTTTTACCGGCACCAAAAATTTTGTCTATGATACGATTTCATCCAGCCGATTGAATGAGTTTTTCGGATTCACGCAAAAAGAAGTAGAGAAACTTTTGAAAGATACGGGGTTCGGGGAACAGGTTGAGACGGTACAGGCATGGTATGATGGATACCGTTTTGGGGATATGGAAATTTACTGTCCTTGGGATGTGATGAACTATGTCAGAGATTTACAGGCGGATCCGCTGGTCAAGCCAAAAAGTTACTGGAAAAATACCAGTGATAATGCCATTATTCGTTCTTTCATTGAGTATGCGGGAAGCAGCATCACCTCAAAGCTGGAAAAACTGATGGCCGGAGAAACCATCGTGCAGAAAGTAGAAGAGGAGCTGACCTACGATGTGCTCCATTCTTCGGAGGAAAATCTGTGGAGCGTCCTGTATCTGACGGGGTATTTGACGAAGGCCAAAAAGACAGAGCCCCAGGAAGAGCTGCGAAACGGCGAGGCGGCACTGGTAATCCCTAATGCAGAAATCCGGGAAATCTTTGAGAGCACTGTGAAGAAATGGTTTGACGACAGTGCCAGGGCATGGAATAGAAAGGCTCTATTTCATGCGGTTTGGAGCGGCGACAGCGAAGTTGTCACAGAAGAAATGGGCAAGCTTTTGCGAAGAACGATCAGCTATCATGATTATCGAGAGGATTTTTACCATGCATTTTTGGCAGGGATTTTGCGGGAGCGGGATATATGGTGGAATCAAACCGAGAATATGGAGAAGGACGAAGCGATGTGACGGTTCATGATCCTGTGAACGGAAGAGTGGCGGTCTTTGAAGTAAAGTATTCAAAGAGCCTGAAAGCCATGACAGCCGATTGCGAAAAGGAAGTCGAACAGATTGACACCAGGATGTATGCGGATGAGTTTGAAGATACCTATGATGAAATCTTTTGTTATGGGATTTCCTTTTTTAAAAAAAGGTGCTTGGTGAAGAGACGATAAACAGACTATGAGATAAAAGAGCAAAACAGTGTCAGGCAGTTATAAATATCCACTGCCGGGCACTGTTTTTGTTTTCACCCGTTCACAAAATTTTCAAGAAAGTATCAGCAAAAAATCACAGATTTATCGGTGAATAAACACAAATTTTTCATACGATGAAATATACATAATAGTAATCCATGTTGCCGGGAACAGGAAACCGGCGTTTTCTATGAGTAAAAATGGATTGCGAGGAAAGAAAAAGGAGGAAGAGCTGTGATTGAAGTAAAGCACCTGACTAAAAAGTATGGCAATCACATTGCAGTGAATGACCTGAGCTTCCAGGTTGAGGAAGGTCAGATCTATGGATTTTTGGGGCCTAACGGAGCAGGAAAATCCACAACGATGAACATTATTACAGGATATATTGCCTCTACCGAGGGGACTGTGGTAATCAACGGACATGATATTCTGGAGGAGCCGGAGGAGGCGAAGCGGAGCATCGGCTACTTGCCGGAGCAGCCGCCTCTCTATATGGATATGACGGTGCATGAGTATCTTAAGCTGGCTGCAGAGCTCAAGAAAGTGGCAAAAGAAAAAAGGGAAACCATGATCGAGGATATCATGAATATGGTTCAGATCACCCCGATGAAGGACCGTCTTATCAAAAATTTGTCCAAAGGTTACAAGCAGAGAGTGGGTTTGGCACAGGCGCTGATGGGCTACCCAGAGGTTATCATCCTGGATGAGCCGACAGTGGGTCTGGATCCTAAGCAGATCATTGAGATCCGGGATCTGATCAAAAGCCTTAGCAAGAAACATACTGTAATCCTCAGCTCCCACATTTTGTCCGAGGTGAGCGCGGTCTGCGATTATATCATGATCATCTCCCACGGAAAGCTGGTGGCAAGCGATACGCCGGAAAACCTGGAGAAGCTGATGCGGGGTGAGAATACTCTGGAAATCACCCTCAAAGGAACCGAAGGACAGGCGAGGAAGATCCTGTCAGAAATTGAGGCGGAAGATCAGCAAATCAAGGCGGACAAGGCGGAAGGAACCGTGGAGTTGTCTTTGAAGATCCCAGGCGGAACGGATCCCAGGGAGGAGATTTTCTACGCCTGCGTAAAAGAGAACTGTCCGATTTTGAAAATGGAGACCAAGCACGTCTCCTTGGAAGATATCTTCCTGGAACTGACCTCCCAGGATGCGTCTGCGGTAGTATCCCAGAAAGGGAAAAAAGAACCGGAAGAGGAAAAGGAGCCGGAAGGAGCAGTGGAGAGCATTGAAGAAGCAGCAGAAGCTTCCGGGATGTTTGCGACTTCCGAAGAAACAGTGACGGAGGAGGAACAGGATCATGAAGACAATCTGTAAAAAAGAAATCAGGTCATACCTTACTTCCATGACAGGGTATGTGTTTATTGCATTTGTGCTTTTACTGGCAGGTATTTACTTTACGGTATATCATATGCTGCAGGGTTATCCGATCTTCGGAGTGACTCTGGACTCCATGAGCTTTGTATTTCTCATCATTACGCCCATCCTGACCATGAGGGCGCTGGCAGAGGAGCAGAGAGCCAAAACAGATCAGCTGTTGTTTACCTCCCCGCTGTCTGTCAAAGACATTGTGATGGGAAAATATCTGGGCATGATTTCTATTTTTGGAATTACGGTATTGATCCTGTGCTTGTTTCCTCTGATCATGCTTGCCTATGGCGAGGTATCCCTGCCCATGGCATATACGGCGCTTTTGGGATTCTTCCTTTTGGGATGTGCCAGCATTTCCGTGGGTTTGTTTGTCTCTTCTATCACGGAGAGCCCGGTCATCGCGGCAGTGATTACCTTTGGGGTATTATTCGTAAGTTACCTGATTGATGGGATCAATTCCATGCTGGGGCAGACGGCAGCCACCTCCACGCTGATCTTTGCGATTCTGATCTTGGGCGTGGCAGTGATCGTGTATTCTGTCCTGAAGAATTCCCTGTTGGCAATTCTCATCGGCGTATTGGGCGAGGCGGTTCTGATGGTGATTTACTTTGTAAACTCCTCATTGCTGGAAGGCGCGATCCAGAATTTTCTGGATATCTTCAACCTGACCAGCCATTTTACGGATTTTACCAATGGGATTTTAAGCCTTTCCCACATCGTATACTATATGACGGTAATCGGTGTATGTTTGTTTTTGACCGTACAGTCAATCCAGAAGAGAAGATGGAGCTAGGAGGGAAGAGGAAGCCATGAAAAAATTCAAAAAGCAGTTTAAAAAACCGAACATCAATTTGAAAAGCATGCTTCCCAGATGGAGCAGCAAAAATATCCGGAATGGTTCCTACAGCCTGATGACCGCAGTGGTGATCATAGCCATTGCAGTGGTGATCAACCTGGTTGTGGCAAAGCTGCCGGTACAGTATACCAGCGCGGATTTAAGCCAGACGAAACTTTATACCATCGGTGAGCAGACGGAGGAAATCGTGAAGGCGCTGGATTCCGAGGTGGAGATTTACCGGATCGTCCAGAGCGGCAATGAGGACGACGTCATCACGAAGGTTCTGGAGAGATATGAAGGGCTGTCCTCAAACATCAAAGTAGAGGATATCGACCCGGTACTGCACCCGAACTTTGTGTCTGACTACACGGACGAGGAGCTGACAGATAACTCCCTGATCGTAGTGGGATCGGAGAGAAACAAGGTCATCGCCTACGAGGATATGTATGAGACCAGTATGGATTACTACAGCTATTCCTACACGACCACAGGGTTTGACGGAGAAGGTCAGATCACCAGCGCCATCTCCTATGTCACCAGTGACGATATGCCGGTTCTCTATCAGCTAACCGGTCATCAGGAGGCTGATTTCACCAGCGATATGACAGAGGGGATCGAGAAGGAAAACATCGAACTGCAGGATCTGAACCTGGTAACAGAGGAAAGTGTTCCTGAAGATGCAGCAGGAGTGGTTATTTTTTCACCGTCAACGGATATTTCCTCTGAAGAAGCAGATAAGCTGATCGAATATCTGGAGGGCGGCGGAAAGGCATTGATCGTCACCAGCTATACCGGAACAGAGATGCCAAATCTCCAGAAAGTACTGAACAACTACGGAATCGGAACGAAGGAAGGTGTCGTTCTGGAAGGGGATGCCAACCACTATATTTCCGGAAATCCCACTTATTTGGTTCCAAATATCGGTACCAGTGATGCATTGGGAGATATCACATCCGGATCCAACTATATCCTGATGCCGGTAGCACAGGCGATCGACAAGCTGGAAGATAAACGGGATACCATCACCATCGAGAGTCTCCTGACCACCTCTGACAGTGCTTATATCAAGACAGAGACCCAAGGGACTCTGGAAAAAGAAGATGGAGACGAGTCTGGAGCCTTTGATCTGGGCGTGGCTGTCACTGAGACGTTGGACGAAGGGGAGACGAAACTGGTCTACCTGACCACAGCCAACATGTTCAGCCAGCAAGTAGACGCCATGGTATCTGGAAGCAACTTAAAGCTCATGACAAACGCTGTAAGCTGGATGTGTGACCGGGAGGCCAGCGTATCTATCCCCAGCAAGAGCACACAGATTTCCTATCTGACCATCACTTCCGCTTCGGGAAGGATCTGGGGCGTCATCACCATCGGAATCCTTCCAGTGGCAGTTCTGGTTATCGGCGGATCTATCTGGTTTAGGAGGAGAAAGAGATAATGAAGAAGAAAAAGAAAAGCCAATTCAAGGCGCTCATGGGAGCAGTCGCCGTCCTGGTTCTTCTTCTGGCAGTCAATTTTGTTCTGGGAGCACTTCAGACGGCAGAAGAAAACGAGACAGAGACAGAGGAAACCGTGGAATTCCCGGTTTCCCTCTCCGAGGATGAAATCACACGGGTAAGCATCACCAACGAGACAAGAACCATGACCTTCGAGAAAGAGGATGATACCTGGAGCTATGGGGAGGATGCAGATTTTCCTCTGGATCAGGATCTCCTGTCGGCAAAACTGGACACCCTGGCTTCCCTCACCGCAAACAGGGAGCTGGAAGGGGTTGAGGATCTCTCCGAATACGGTCTGGACGACCCGGCCATAGAGGTGACTGTGGATACCGATGAAGAAAGCTATACTCTCGGCATCGGGGATTCCAACAGCAGCACAGGCGACTACTATGTGAAGGTGGACGGAGAAGATACCGTCTACACCCTCTCCAGCACCATGCCCACTGCTATGGCTATGGATATCTACGATGTGATCGTGGCGGATGATTTCCCAATCCTTACCACTACGGATATGACCGGAATCAAGGTGGAATCCGACGAAGTAAATGCAGAATTTACCAAAGAAGAAACCGACGGAACCTCCACCTGGATCCTGACGGACAGCTCCGGAACAGAGAACAGTGTGGATTCCACACAGATGGATACACTGCTCAGCAGTACATCGGCGTTAAGCTATAGCAGTTATGTGGATTATACAGACGATCATCTGGCTGATTACGGTCTGGACGACCCGGCAGCAAAGATTACGATCACGACGCAGGAGACGGAAGCGGCGGAGGAAGAGGAAAGCGAAGTATCGGGAGAAGATACAGAAGAAGCAGAAAGCGAAGTATCAGAAGCGGATACGGAGGAAGTGACAAGCGAAGTATCAGGAGAAGATACGGAAGAAACGGCAAGTGAAGTATCAGGAGAAGATACAGAAAAAACGGCAAGTGACGTATCAGGAGCGGATACGGAGGAAGCAGCAGGCGAAGTATCAGAAGCGGATACAGAAGAAGCGGCAAGCGAAGTATCAGGAGCAGATACAGAAGAAGCGACAAGCGAAGTATCAGAAGCGGATACAGAAGAAGCGGCGAGTGATACTACGGAGGGAGATACTGAAGCAGAAGAGGAGACAGAAACAGAGCCGGAGAAGGTGACGGTAGTCAGAACACTTCTCGTAGGAAGCCAGGATGAAGATGGAAATTATTATGTGAAACTGGAGGGAAATCCCGGCGTTCACACCATGTCGGAAAGTACGCTCAGTGCATTCCTGGAAATGGATGAGCTGGATTACATGGATCTGTATGTGAATGACGTTCCAATGACAGATCTCGATAGCCTGGAAGTGACTTTCGATGGAAAAACAAAAGTCCTTACCGTCGAGACGGAAGAAGTCGTGGAGACCGAAGAAGAGACGGAAGCCGAAAGTGGCTCTGAAAGTGACGCGCAGGAGGAAGCTGCATCAGAAAATGCGGCGGATGAAGAAGAACTTCTGGCAGACGGAGAGCCATCCTCTGAAACAGCAGAAAATGAATCTGAAACAGAAACCGAAACGGAAGTTCAGACAACTACGGTATATCATTACATGGTAGACGCTTTTGAAGCGGATGAGACAGAGTTTACCACCTTCTATAATAACCTGATTGCCCTGAGAGCCCAGAGACGCCTTGCTGAAGAGGATGCAGAAGTGAGCGGAACACCGGAACTGACGCTTACCTTTACTAGGCTGGATGGTACAACACTTACCACAGAATATTATCTGGGAAGCGATGGACTGTATACCGTGATTTCCGACCAGGCACTTCCGGCGAAGGTCAGCAAGCTGGATGTGGATGCAATGATCAGTGATTATAAGGAACTGATCGGCTGGCAGGAGACAGAAACAGAAGCTGAGAGCGACTCCGAGAGCGAAGCAGTTTCAGAAGCAGAGGGTGAGAGTGACTCCGAGAGTGAAGTAGTCTCGGAATCAGAGACAGAGAGTGAGACTGGGAGTGAAGCGGTTTCAGAATCGGAGGCAGAGAATGAGACTGAGAGCGAAGCAGTTTCAGAATCGGAGGCAGAGAGTGAGACTGAGAGCGAAGCGGCTTGAGGATTAGTGGTGTTAGAATAGAGACTGAAAGAGAGTAACTTCGGGAGCAAAGTAATTTCAGAATGGTAAGAGGAAGTTGTCGCAAAAATGGAGCTTGATAGCGAAAAAGAGGAAAGGATGGATGCGGAACAAAATTAAGAAATTTAAGATATGACCGAAACTGAAGAAAATTAACATAAGGATAAACAGTAGTATAGCGTCCTTTCTGGATTGAAGTGCAGAAAGGGCGCTACTATTATGGAATTTAAAACAGGAATTTTATATGGAAAATTATTTTGTGAAACGGTCAAAATTTGAGTGGAAAAATGAGTAAAAAATATATGAAATCTTTAACTCCTTATAAATCCCATAAACTTATCTGTGGACCGCAGAGAATCAAATATCCCGGCACTTGCGGCGGAGCATTCAATTCTCAAAAGGACGAGTTCAGGCTATCGTACCGTTGAAATCAAGGAAATCCTATTTTCAATGGTATAGGATCTTCGGAATTGAGAAAAGTTCTATTCAAAGATCTCGCGGAGAAACTGTACCCCTGAAATCAGAAAAAGTATCAATTTTG
>DVFT01000161.1 GCA_018713105.1 Candidatus Limivivens merdigallinarum
ACTGCTGTCCTGGATATTCGTCCCCGCCATCTGCTGCATTGCCTGGATAAGCTCCCTACGTTCATCCCGGTTGTCGTCGAAAAAATTGTTGGAGCCCTCATAGTTTACTGCTTCTTTCAGCACTTCTCTTGTAATATTGGAAACTGCAATATTCAGCGACAGTCTTGACATCTCGTCCAGCATCTGCTTTAACTGGCTCGTATCTGCCTCCGCCACCTGCATCAGCAGATCCTGAACGTTTTTCCTCTCCGCAGTAATGCTGGTGTTATATCGGAGCACTGTGAATAAGATAATCACCCCAAAGATAAAAGCACAGTTCATAGCGATCATCTTTGTCCAAAAATTTTTCTTTAGTCTCAGCTTTTGCATCTTCTACCCTTTCTATGGAAATCTTCCTCTATTTTACACCTGACGACCTGATTTTTGAAATGGAAAATTCATACATCTGGATGAAATCCATCATTCTTTAAAAACAAAACAGGTGCGGACCCGCAAAGATCCACACCTAATTCATCATTCTTACTTTTTATGAAAATCCTCTTCCCATCACGTCCTCAACCGAAACGTCTTCGGCGCCAAAAAATACACCAGCACGCACGCCGCCACTGAATACGCCACGCAGAACACAATCGTCAACGCCCCAAACAGCAGCGTGGACATCCGAAGCCTCATAAACAGGAAGCATACCACATACGTCACGGAGAGCACGATCTGATAGGTGCCGCTCTTCATCTCCGTGCCTGCATTGTAGGGCTGCAGGAGATAATAGATGGTCAGATAATGCACGGAAAAGAACATGCTCATGCAGAGGATCGAGACGATCAGCGCCGCATAATTCCACGGATTGTCCGTCCCGCCTGATGCAAAGAGAAGCATTGAGAGCCCTCCTCCGATGACTGCCGCGGGCAGGAGGTTTACCTTGATGATCTCCCGCAGACGGATCTGAAACAGCTTCAGGACAAAGCCCGGCTGCTTATAAAAGGAGTAGGTAAGCAGGCTGTGGTCACAGTTCATGAACAGCGCGTTGGTAAAACCGGTTCCCCGGTTGATGGCATACATGATAAACACGAAATAAGGCAAATAGGTCAAAATCAGCTCATTGGTTTTATCCCGAATCTCTGGAGCCAGATAGAACAGAAGCAAGGCTCCTAGAACCAGAATCAAACTCACAAATGCCACCCGCTTGGATGCCTTCCAGAGGATCTTCTGGTGGCGTTTCATAAACAGCTCATTGAGGTACTCAAATCCTTTTCGGCTGCTTTTGATGCTGGTATCTCCCGAGATCAGCCGGTTGCTCTGCTCCTTCTGAACCTCCTTTACCTTGTCCATCTGGTTCATGGAGTCCCGGAGGATTTCTTTATTCATCTCCTGATAGAAGGAGAACGTCTTAATCTTCCAAATGGAAACGATTCCCAGAACGATTACGATCCCCATCACCACAGCTGCCGCGCTGACCGGAACCGTGATTCCAAGAGCTGGAAGCCCGTATGCCGCCGCCAAAAGGACCAAAATCCCGATCCACGCATATTTAGACAGCTTATTTTCATTGGGGATGATCCCCCTTTTCTCATAGTCCGTAAGTTGGATCAGGGCTATGGTCATTTTAAACCCTGCCACAAAAAACGGGATCAAAATGCAAAGCGGAAGCGGCACCCCGGCCGCCAGCCCGAACAAGAGGGAAAAGGGCAAAAACCCTACGATCACCTTCAAAATCGCATAGGTATAATTGACCAGCGTGTATTCCCTCGCGTTCATCCGCATGAGAATCATAGCATAATACTTATCCTTGGTGGGATTGAACATGTAGGTATTAGCAAAGCTTCCCACCGAGGTCAGAAACAGAAGGATATGCAAAAACAGCCGGTCAGCCGGCACCTTCTGATACAGCGCACCGATCCCCACGATCATAATGAGAAAATAAAGCCCCTTCCCCAAAAACACCGAAATGATCTCCCACAGCACGGAGAGCACATTGGCAAACACCTTCAGCCCATGGACCTGATACAAGCGGTTCGGCAGAAGCTTTTTCAGCAAGGGGATCTGCTTTAAGGAAAACAGGATACTGTTGACCCGGTAGGTATTCCTCAAAGCAAAGGAAATTCTCAACGTTTTATTCATGTTCCTCCTCCTTCAGCGCCTGTATGATCTTGTCTTTGAATTCCTCACTGTCCAGGTTTGCCTTATCCACCACCTCCAGCACTCCGTGATTCAGAAGTACGATCTCATCACACAGATCCAGCGCCAGATCCATAATGTGGGTGGAAAAGATCGTGACCCTGTCTTTTTTCAGGGAACGCAGCAAGCCCTTCATCTCCTCTGCCACCACCACGTCCAGGGAGGTCAGAGGCTCATCCAGCAAAAGGACATTGGGGTTGGCAATGATGTTCACCAGCATCTGCATCTTGTTCTTCATTCCGTGGGAGTAATCTTTCAGAAGCTTATCCCGATCCTCCCGCTCGATGCTCATGAAATCAAAATATTCATCGATGGTTTTTGGATTTTGGATCGTCTTCTCGTTGATATCCATAAAAAATTTCAAGAACTCCCTGCCTGTCAAAAACTCCGGCACAGTAGGCGTGGAAAGGACATAGCCGATATCCTCCGCCAGTACCTCCCGTTCCCCGCCATTCTCCACCAGGAAAAACCTTCCCCCATCGGCTTTCAAATCCCGGTTCAGACAGTTGAAAAGCGTCGTCTTTCCGGCGCCGTTCCTTCCCAGCAGACCGTAAATGTTCCCGCTCTCAAAGGAAAAATTCACGTCCCGCAGCACTTCCTTTTTTTCAAAATGCTTGGATAAATGTTCGATCACAAATTGCATACTGTTCTCCTTATCTCTGTTGTCCTATTTCTATTGTAGTTCCATTATGGCAGAAACGCGTGAAATGTCAAGCAGTCCATTTATCGCCTCTCTTTATTTAGGTCGACTACAATTTTACAATATACCAAATCTTTCCATTTCTGCCAATGAATGTCACCTGGGATTTCGCACTCCTGAATCCTATTTTTGCGGTCTGTGCGGCATGTGCGCAGTCCTAGTACAAAAGGGTATCGAACGCTTTAACCTCCGATACCCTGTCTCTATTTTCCATTACTTTTTTGATTTCCTGCCGTTCCTCAATCTCAATTAAAGAAGAAGTACTTCGGATTCGCAGCTTCCCAAGGTGAGCGTTCCTTGCTCCCTGATCTCCTGCTCACATTCTTTCTCCCGTCCCAGATTGGAAAGAAGGGCTTTTTGACATCTTCCCGGAAGCCTCAATGTCTTCGGCTCTTTTCCATAATTGGCTGCAATCAGGATCGTCTGTCCATTCTCCTCAGATTTCCTCAGATAGGAAAAAATCCCTTCTTCTTCCTGGTATGCCGGAATGAATGTTCCGTATGTGAGGGTTTCCACGTAAGCGTCCGATTTTCTGAGGGCGATCAGCTTCTTGTAGTAGGATAATACGGAATCCTCCCGTTTTTCCTGTTCTGCCACATTGATCTTTGGATAATTGGGATTGACGGCAAGCCATGGGGTTCCCGTGGTAAATCCCGCCTGTGCTTCATCGCTCCACTGCATGGGCGTTCTGGCATTATCGCGGCTGTGAGTGTTGCAGACCTGGATTGCCTTCTCCTTGGTCAAGCCTGCGTCCAGCGCCACCTGGTACTGATCCTTGGTACTGATGTCGTCGTATTCTGAAATATCTGTCCGCTCACAGTTGACCATCCCGATCTCCTGCCCCTGATACAGGAAGGGAAGTCCCCGAAGCAGGATGCTGGTGGTCGCCAGCATTTTCTTGCCGCTCTCGTTTTGGGCGTAGTGCGGCAGGAAGCGGCTTGCCCCTCTTGGCTCGTCGTGGTTTTCGATGATATTTGCCTCAAAGCAGCCGGCATTCTGGATATTCTCCTGGGAGGCGAACAGGGCATCCCTCCACTCCTTAAAATCAACGGGCTTGCTGTCGTACCATCCATGCTTTCCCTCCGTCAGCATATGCCCGCTGAAGTCAAACATCGTGGAAAAATGACCGTGATCCCCAATAAATTCCTGAAGCTCGTCCTCCTTCATATTGAACACTTCCCCCACCGTGAAGGCGTCATGTCTGGCAAACGTCTCCTCCTTCAGCTCCTCCAAGAAGTCTCCTATTCCGTCCACTTCTTCCACCATCTTGGTGCAGGCTGCCAGCCCGTCCTCCCCATCCGGCTCAAAGGAGGGGAAATTGAGGTCCTTTTTGATATTGATGATGGCGTCGATCCGAAATCCTGCCAGCCCCTTGTCCAGCCACCAGTTCACCATCTTGTAGATCTCCTGCCGAAGCTTCGGGTTTTCCCAGTTGAGATCCGGCTGTTCCTTGGCAAACATATGGAGATAATACTTGTCCGTTCCGGGCACCGCCTCCCAGGTACTTCCCCCAAAATAGGAACGGTAGTTGCTGGGCGCCTTGCCGTCCTTCCCTTTGACGAAGTAAAAATAATCCGCATACTCCCCTTCCGGATCCGCCAGCGCCTTCTGAAACCATTCGTGCTGATCGGAACAGTGATTGACCACCAGGTCCATCACAAGGTACATGTCCCTCTTTTTTGCCTCCTTAAGAAGTTCATCAAACTCCTCCATGGTTCCAAACTCTTCCGCGATTTTATAATAATCAGAGATATCATAGCCCTGATCTACAAAGGGGGACTGATAAATGGGAGAAAGCCACAGAATATCCACTCCCAGTTCCTTTAAGTAATCCAGTTTTGACAGGATTCCCTTCAAATCTCCGATGCCGTCCCCATTGCTGTCCATGAAGCTCTTGGGATAAATCTGATAGGCTACCTTGCCATGCCACCATTTTTTCTTCATAATCCTTACTCTCCTCTTGCGCATTTTGTACGATACTGATACTATAGAAGTCAAAATAAAAGGTCCTTTCTGCCTTTTGGTTTCTGTATGTTTACGCCTATTCACGCAGATTGGAACGATATTTTGTCCTTTCACCTAGGCACCATTATATGCGCAGACGGGAGGGATTTCTTGCACTATCTTTCCCTTTTATAACATAATCCTGCTTTCATGGACGATCAAACACTCCCGCTGCCTTAAGCGCCAAAATTCACAGAAAACATTTTCAGGAGGAATTCCTATGAAAAAACGGCTCCGCTCTCCCCCATGCAAAAGGAAAATACACGCCACGGGGAACAGCTTTTCCCTTTCCAGCAGTATATGACCTCACTATCCGCTCTCTATCCCAGGGTCTCTCCCCATTGGCATGAGGAAGCGGAGTGGACGCTGATCACCGAAGGAGAGGGAATCTGCCAGATCCAGCTTTCCTCCTTTCCCATCAGGGAAGGGGATTTCGTCTTCATCCCTCCCGCTATGCTCCATTCCATTTATGTGAAGGAGGGCGGCTTCCTAAGATCTGAGACCTATGTGTTCCATCTGAATTTTCTGGGCATCCAGTCCGCGGACGTCTGCTCTGTCCGCTACCTGACTCCCCTGCAGAACCAGGGAATAATTCCTCCCTTTGTGATCCACAGCGATCATCCCGCCTACGAGCAACTCTCCCAGATTTTTTCCAGGGTACAGGAAGCTTGCCGCGGGGCAGCGCCCGGATATGAACTGATCTTAAAGGCTGAACTTCTCCTTCTCATCTCGGCGCTCATCCCCTACTGCAGAAAGGAAGCCTCCCCTGCAGACAAAGACACCGAGCAGACCAAAAAACTGAAAACCGTGCTGGAATACATCGACGCCCACCTGGAGGAAGATCTTTCCATCCAGCAATTAGCCGGGCTCTGCTATTTCAGCGAATACCATTTCATGCGCTTTTTCAAAAAATATGTGGGGCTCTCCTGCCTGACTTACATCAAGAACCTCCGGCTGGAAAAAGCAGCCTCCCTTCTGATGAAGGGCGGCTGCTCAACCCTGGAAATTTCCTTATCGGCAGGCTTCCACAATCTATCCTACTTTCACCGGGAGTTCAAGAAGCGCTATGGCGTCACCCCAAAGGAATATGCGGACATTGCCCATATGCAGTGATGCACTTTTCATTCTGCATTGATGGTATTTACCACAGAGAGAGTTCGGATTCTTTGCGCCGGTTCCAGCACAGACAGAAATACGGACGCTGCCACCACCAACAGGATCACCGCCATAGCCCCCACAGGCCAAGACCATTCTTCTCCCCAGTTCACCGTGATCAGGAGACGGAAGAGAAGGTTGTTGAGGGGAATGCCAAGGATACAGCCTGCCAGGATCCCTAACGCCCCATAGACAAAAGCCTCCGCCGCGATCATCCGAATTGTCTGGCGCACGCTCATTCCGATGGCTCTCATGGCTCCATACTGCTTCATCCTGGCTGTCGTGCTCATGGAGATACTGTTTACGATATGGAAGACGGTGATCAACATGATCACTGCCAGGAATCCATACACGCACAGGCACATGGCATAATAGGCTCCCCTTGCGCTCTCGTTTCCTGCCCTCTGGTCGGAAAACAGGAAGGAATCATCCGAAAGCCTGCGGATGGCGCTCACCTCCTCATCGGACGTCCCCCGCTCAAGCTGGATATCCAGGATGGTATAGCCATTCTCCCCTGTGATCTCCTCAAAAACCGTTTCCGAACAGATCAGAAGCAAGGTCCCCTCCTCCACGGTGAAAGGGGAATCGGAAAGGATGCCTGTCACCGGATATGTCTTTCCTTCTCCAAAGCTCACGCTTTTTCCAAGCTCCAACGTATTCTCCCCCTGATACGCCGCCAGAAGACCGTTTCCGGCTTCTGCCTCATCTGCCTCTCCTTCATTCAGCATTTCCCGCGCCCATCCAAACTGATGCTCCTCATAGGAAACCAGGCAGATATCCCGTTCCTGCCCGTCTATCCGGGCGGTAAGGTGATTTGCAAAACTTCTCCCGAAAACCCGTTTGACTCCATCCATTTCCACGATCTGACCTGCCAAATCTTTGGGGATGGCGCACGTCCCGTCAGCGCTCTGGATATAGAGATCCGGCGTATAGGGACGCATGGGGACGATGGCATGATGCATAAAGTCCAGCGTCGTGGAAAAAGCCAGAAACAGAACGATGCTCAAGGCAAAAGATCCTGACATCAGAATCAGATTTTTCCTGCTCGCCTTGGCATGGTGAATTCCCATGGCAGTCTCCACCTTGAAAAAACGGGTATTTGCCGCTTTTTTCACCGGCATCTCTGCGGAAGCGTTGCCGGACACTGCCTGAAGGGGCGATACCCTGGACGCCTTCCTTGCCGGGGCTCTGGAGGAGAGAAGTACCGTCACAATCCCTACCAGACATCCGGAGACCAGTCCGATCACGCTGATCCCAAAATCCGGCATAGATTCAAAATACGCCGGGCTGATCCATTTGAGGAACCTCACCAGGATCAGGATCGCCAGGCTCCCTGACAAAAGCCCCGCCGGGATCGCTGCCGCGCACCATCTTAAGGCTTCCCGCTTTACAAAACGGATCACCTGTTTTCTCGTGGCTCCCAGGCACCTGAGCATTCCGAAAAATTCGGTCCGCTGGGACATGCTGCTGTTCAGGCTGCTGCTGATCATCAGAACTCCTGCCACGATCAACAACACAGCCAGCACGGCTGCGGCAATGTAGAGCTGCTGCATATTGGAATCCTCACTCTGCCCTGTAAGCCCCATGAGCTTTCCATACTGCAGCGCCTGATCCTCCTTGAGATGGAACTGCCCGCAGATATCGTCAATGGCTTTCTGCATGTTGCAGAACGGGGACAGCTGCACGTAATACACGGAATCCGTATCTTCCCTGCCGGAAAAATAGGTTCGGAAGCCGTCCATATCGAATACCAGCCCGATCCGATCCTCCCTGTCCGTCATCGCGGTCCCTTCCGCAAATCCCGTCACCTGAAGCTCGATCTCTTCCCCTTCCGAAAGCTGCAGAATGATCTGGTCTCCAATCTCATATCCCAGCCTTTCTTTTAGGTTCTCTGTGGCAATCACCTGATCCTTTCCGGACGGGAAGGCGCCTTCCACGAGCTGAAGGCTTGGAAACATATCCAGCCCGCTCTCTTCCAGCCCGCAGATCACCGCCCGGATGCCTTCTATGGATGCCGGGCTGTCCGTATCCAGCATTCCATACCAGGTGGATTCCCTGACCTCCACTCTCGCCCCAATCAGCTCTGCATCCTCCTCAGTTAGGTCACGAAACGCCACATGCCAGTTGCCTCCATCCATGATCGCCGCGATCCTCTGGCTTTGGATCTCCATATCCGCCATGCCAAAGATAACCGTGACCAGAAACACCGCCAGAAAAATACAAATCCTGGTCATCCGGCTCTGTTTCCGGTGTACCTTTGCCTGTATGGGAATCAGACTTAAATAACTCTTCATGCTTTCACCCCTCCCAGATCCTTCAAAACACCGTCCGATACCTTCAAGACCCGGTCGGAAAACGTCGTCAGATTGACGTTGTGGGTAATCATCAGGACCGTCTGCTGATAATGCCGGGAAGCTTTTAAGAGGAGTTCCATCACATCCTGGCTGTTTCGGGAATCCAGGTTTCCCGTAGGTTCATCCGCCAAGACCAACATCGGTCTGGTAATCAAAGCACGCCCGATGGCTACTCTCTGCTGCTGCCCTCCGGAGAGCTGCCCCGGAAGATGGTTTCTCCGATCCTTAAGCCCCAGCACCTCCAGAATCTCTTCCACCCGGTCTTGTTCCGGTTTCCGGTAATCCAAGAGCAGCGGAAACACAATATTCTGTTCCACATTCAGCTCGCTGATCAAATGAAACGACTGGAACACAAATCCGATATTCTGTCTCCGGAAGACCGTCCGTCTGTTTTCTTTCATGGAAAACAGGTCTTCTCCGCTTAGGTAGACCTTTCCGGAGGTCGGCGTGTCCAAACCGCCTATCAGGTTCAAAAGGGTACTTTTCCCAGAACCGGATTCTCCCACCACGGAGGCAAATTCTCCTTTCTCCATGGAAAAAGAAACGTTCCGAAGCGCCTGAACCTCCGTCTCCCCTTTCCCATATGTTTTGCATAAGTTCTCAACCTTCAAAATTTCCATCTGTTCGCCTACATCCTTTCCTACATTCCAATGTGTTCGCATCGGTTGGGGCGTTTCGCCCTTCCCTCAAGATGCAGAATAACACAGACAGCTTACGTTCCGGTGAATTTCAGCTTACGATTGTGTAAGGAAAGAGAGGGTAAACTCTGTCCCCGCTCCCGGCTCACTTTTTACCGACAGGCTCCCTCCCTGTCCTTCTACGATGGCTTTTGCCAGGGGAAGCCCAAGTCCTATCCCTTCCCGTTTTTTCGCCATCTTGCTGCGGTAAAAACGCTTGAAAATATGATGAATATCCTCCGGGGCGATCCCTTCCCCATTGTCCTTTACTGCAATTCGGAACATGGCAGGGGAGCGATACCAGGAGATTTCAACCTTTCCTCCGCCATCCATATGATCCAGGGCATTCTTTAACAGATTCGCCACCGCTTCTTTGGTCCACTCCGGGTCACACTGGACACTTTCCATGGGATCTCCCTGAAACAGGATCTCTTTTTTCTCCAGCCTTGCTCTGATCTTAAGCTCTCCCACCGCATCCACAAGCAGTTCCTTTACCTTGCAGGACGTCTTCTCAAACACGATATTTCCGGTATCCAGACGCGCCATCTTCAAAAGCATCTGGATCAGATGCTCGATCCGCTCCAGGGATCTTAAGGATTTTTGGGAAAACTCCTTCACAGCCTCCACATTGTCCGGCTCTCCTTCTATGATCTCGGCGTAAAGATGCAAAGCTGCCAGCGGGGTTTTCAGCTGATGGGAGATGTCAGAGATCGTCTCTTCCAGAAATTTCCTGCCCTTTCGCTCACTCTCCCCTTTGACCTTCAAGGCAAGCGCCAGCTGCTCAGTCGCCGCGAACATCTGATACAACGTCCCGCTCTCTCCCCTTGGAAGCCGTTTTCCGAAATCTCCCTTGGTAAAGGCTTCGATCCCCAAAAGCGCCCTCTGATAAATCTTCTCCCGCTTCCAAAGAAAGAGGCAGCATCCGCCAAGCGCCAAAGCCGCCAGGCAGATTCCCGCTATTGCGCTTCTTCTAAGGATTATGGCTGCTTCTTCCCGAAGCCCCGGCATCAGCCAGAACAGCGTCTCCTCCGAATGACCGATCTGTTCCATGAGACGCTCTCCCTCCTCAGTTACCTCCTCTCCTGCCAATGCCCGGGCGACGGTGGTTCTCTCCACGCCCTCTTTTAACAGGCTGCTCGCCCAGGAACGCTCCCTCTCCAACAGGAGACTTCTGATCTCCTGGCTCTGAAGAAACGCCTGCACGGTTAAAACAGCAAAAAGCAGCGCGCCGAACAGCGCTGCAGATATGATAAATCTTCTGGACTCCTTTTCCCGGACAAACCTCATTCTTCCTGCTCCTTCCACTGGTATCCCAGTCCCCGCACCGTCAGGAGAGATTGGGGGCTGGACGGATCCTTCTCGATCTTTTCCCTCAGCCTCCTGATGTAGACAGAGAGGGTATTGTCATCCACATAATTTCCATTTCCGTCCCACAATGCATCCAGGATCATGCTGCGAGTGAGAATCCTGCCTGCATTTTTTACCAGAAGGCACAGCAGGCGGTATTCCGCGCCCGTAAGCTCCAGAGCCTCCCCGTCCCGATACACCTTCAGAGATTGGGTGTCAATCGTGAGGCTGCCTGACTTTAAGACTGCCCCTTCTTCCCTTCCTCGCGCCGCCCGGCGAAGGAGCGCCCGGATCCTGGAGAGCAGCTCTCCCAGCCGGAATGGTTTGGTGATATAGTCGTCCCCTCCCAGGTCCAGCCCCCGGATAATGCTGGTCTCCTCATCCGCCGCTGTGAGAAAGATGATGGGAATCGAACTCCCCTTTGCCCGCATTTCCTCGCAGATCTGAAAACCGCTGCCGTCCGGCAGCGTGACATCCAAAAGGAGCAAATCATACTCCCCCTCCTCTTCCAACGCCCTGCGGCATTCCTGCAGATTCCTGGCAATTTCCATACGAAATCCAGCCCGTCCCAGGGAATAGCCAAGCCCGTCGATCAAGCTTTCGTCATCCTCCAAAAGAAGCAGCTTTGACATGGCAGTTCTCCTTTCTTCATAGTTCTATATGAACCAGTATAGCATAGATCTCCCGCCATCTGAAGGAGCTTACAGAATTGTAAGGAGACGGTTGTAAAAAGACGCAAAATCAAAATATTGACTTTTTCTGCCAGTGTGCTATACTTGTGTTTGTAACAAAGGGGTATTAGCGCAGTTGGGAGCGCGCAACATTCGCATTGTTGAGGCCACGGGTTCGAATCCCGTATACTCCATTTTGAGAAGCTACGTTTTCTTGATTTCTCTGATGATGTCATCTCTTATTCCAATATTACAATCACCACAGAATATCTGATATTTTCCAACATAAAAGAAATGTATTTATCTAGGCAGCCAGTAGGGCGTCTACATTTCCTCATCCTGAGGTCTTGACAGGAGGGGATGCTTATGAGCGATTATGAGATATTGATGGTCATTCTGACAACAGCTAGTTTAATCGTATCAATTCTTACATATACCCATAAGAAATAGCCGCCCTGCTCTCTGGAAAAGAAAATAGGCGGCTATTTCTAAGCTTAATATTTTGCACCAGGACGGGGAGCTGTAACCTCCCTTACTGGCTGTCTTGTTAAGTATATTATATGTCATAAAATTCAAAGTTTCAATACCCAAACATTACTTTTTGACTGCCTTAATCCGAATCCTCACATAATCCACATACCAGCTTCCATCCTGATGAAGCTCTTCCCTCAAATCTTCCACCGTCTCCCGGATGATTTCTTCCTTCACGGATTCCTCTATCCCCTCAAAAGGTTCTTTCACAAACATTTCGATCCAGCCCTTTAATCCATCCTCTCCCTGCTGTTTGGTGGGGCGGTCAAAGAGCAGGGCGTACTCTACCCGAAAGCCGCTTTTTTCCAGAATGGGAGCATATTCGCCGATGGTAGGGAAATAGAACGGCATGACATAGGAGAGACCTCTCTTCTCAAAGTTCCTTGCCAATCCCTGATGCACCTTTTCCCCGCAGCCTTTTCCTCCGAATTCGCAGACAAGGCTTCCTCCCATCTTCAGGTTCCTTGCCAGATTGGCTGCCAGAACCGTCTGGTTCTCCTTGTCAATCCAGTGGAAAACAGCGTTGGAGAAAATCACATCCGCCGGTTTGTCCAGGGAAAATTGAAGTGCGTCTGCCGTCTGGAAGGGCAGCTCCGGATGAAGCTTCTTTGCCAGATCCGTCATATCAGAAGAGGCATCCAAGCCCAGCACTTCATAGCCCCTGGTTTGCAGCTTCTCCGTCAAGGCGCCGTTTCCGCAGCCCAGATCTACCACAAAGCTTCCCACAGGGGCATCAATGAGATCCAGAACCCCCTCCCCGTATTGATGTACAAAGCTGAATTGACGGGTATAGCCGTCTGCATTCCATTTAATATTCACAAGATCCTCCTTTCCTTTTGCATACATAGTTTCATGCAAAGAGCAGTCTTCCTTTTAAAATATTTTCTATCATACTCCCAAGTGGTACGCCTGTCAATCACCCCCCTGAAAGCCACAGGAATCTGATTGCTTTTTGGATCTTTGCATGATAGAATTTTTACAAAAACCTGATTTGTGAAAGGAATCGATAGAATGAAGGAATTAGAAGAATTATGCAGGTTAATCTGTCTTCCTGAGGAAGTACAAGCACAGGTTCTTGCCTTTTCCAGAGAATTTGATTTTTCCAAAGTATCGGATACCTTGGAGAAGCTGTTTGATCCCGATACCTGGGAGACGGGGCTTCGTGAACTGAAAGGAATCCTCGGGGAGGATGAAAGGGGAATTGGGATGCTTTCCTGTATGCTTTTCTGCGCCCTGAAGACCCACAGACGTTACCAGGAACTGGGCATTGGAGAAAACATCTTTATCGATACCATGAAAGCCTTTACCCGTTTTGTGAAGGAACATCGGGTAAGCTATGGCTGCTATGGGTTCGACCGGGAATGGTGGACCGTCCGGCAGCTTTCTTTAAAGCTGTTCCGGATTGGAGAACTGGAATATGAGTGCAGCAAGTCTGCTCCCGTTTCTTTGGGCGCTTCCGCCGGAGAAGGAGGGGCATCTCCCTGCATTTATCTCCATATTCCTTCGGATGCCCGTCTTCTTTCCCCGCTTCTTGCAGCCTCTTACCGGGATGCCAAACAATTCTTCGCCCGCTTTTTCCCGGAGTATTCCTCTGTGGAGCTGTACTGCGAATCCTGGCTTCTCTCGCCGGCTCTAAAAGAAGCCCTGCCGGAAAGCTCGAATATCCTGAAGTTTCAGAAAGCCTTCCTCCTCCAGTCGATCCATCCCGAAAGCGACAGCTATCTGGAATGGGTGTTCAAACGAAGGAACCGTCCGGTCAATGAAGAACTTCCTGAAGACACCTCCCTGCAGAAAAACCTGAAACGCTATGTGCTCTCAGGGGGCAAAGTGGGGGAAGGGATCGGAATGCTCCGCCCGGAAGGGTTTCTTTAAAAGTTTTCCGATATGGGAAATGAATTACTCTGAAAATCTGCCGCCGGATAGGCGGCGTAGATTCCGGGATGCCAAATACGCCCGCCAAACTTTCCAGGTAGACGGTACGCCTGCCCAGCGGGCGTATGTAGGTTTACTCGGTTTCTTCCGTCAGCAGCGCCGTTTCCAAATCGGCAAGCATCACATCCAGTGCCTGGATTCCGCCCTCGGCAGTATACCAAACCGCCGGGTTCTTCAGGTAAACGATATGACCCTCTTGATAGACGTCCGTTCCCATCACCAGTTCATTTTCCATAATCTCCTGTGCCAACTGTGCACCTTCCGTGGCGATGGCTGCATCCCGGTCCAGAACAAACAGATAATCCGGATCCAAATCCACGATCAGCTCAAAGGACGCCTCGTTTCCATGGGTTGCCGTGCTGCCGGCAGATCCTTCTTCCTCTGCAACCACATCATTTCCCAGGTTGTTAAACCCGATCTCACGTCCAATCAGGGAGCAGCGTCCATCGTCTCCCAGTACGTTGAAGCTTCCGCTGGTGCAGAGCCCAACCATGGCATTCTTCCCTTCCGCGAAGGCGCTAAGTGTCTCAATGCGGCTGTCAAAATCAGCCATCATATCGTCCACCTGGTCTTCCAGCCCAAACATAGACGCGATCGTCTCCGCATTTTTACGCACACTCTCCACTACGCCAAGCTCCGTATCCGTGGACAGATAGACGACCGGGGCAATCTCGCTCAATGCGTCGTAGGAGGAGGAAAGCCTTCCGCCGATAAAGATCACGTCCGGCTCGCATTCCATCACTGCTTCCAGATCTGCTTCCTTGATCGTTCCCAGCTTTGTAATGTTGTCATCTGTCACATAATCCTGCAGGTAATCCAGAGAGGTGTCCGCGGATCCCACAACACGGTCTCCCACCCCCAAGGCATCCAGGATATCCAGGCACGCCATATCCAAAATTGCAATGCGCTCCGGCTCGTAGGGAACCTCCAGATCGATTTCTTCCTGATTGGCATTCAGGCTTTTGACCGTCACGGTTTCGCCTGCAGAAGCTCCCTCTGTTTCACTGGCGAACGCAGTCGTTCCCAATGCCAGGGTCATTGCAAATACTAATATTCCTACTCTTTTTTTCATCATCTGTTTTCCTTTCTTTCTCCCGGCATAAAGCCCGGGGTATCCTATGAATGATCGTTTAATAGTAAATGGATAACGGTTTTCCCTTGATCGTCATAATCTCAAAGTCAACCTTGTAAATCTCGGACAGCGTTTCCTTTGTCATCACCTCCTCCACTGTTCCGAATTTTGCTATTTTCCCATCCACAAAAGCGCAGATGTAGTCTGAGTAAAACGCCGCATAATTGATTTCATGCAGCACTAAAATCACCGTCTTCCCCAGCTCATCGCAGAGTCGCCGGACGATTTTCATCATGTTGGTGGCGTGATAGATGTCCAGATTGTTGGTTGGTTCGTCCAGGAGCACGTATTCCGTATCCTGGGCGATAACCATGGCTATATATGCCCTCTGTCTCTGACCGCCGGACAGTTCGTCGATAAATCTGTCCTCAAATTCCTGAAGTTCCATATAGCTGATCGCCTGGTTGATGATCCTGTCATCTTCTTCCGTAATCCTGCCTCCCGTATAGGGAAACCGCCCAAAGGCAACCAGCTCCCGGACCGTCAGCTTCATCTGAATGTTGTTGGTCTGCGTCAGGATTGCCAGCCGTTTCGCCAGCTCCTTACTCTTCCACTTCGCAATATCCTTTCCTCCGAAGTCCACCAGCCCCGCATCCCTAGCGACCAGGCGGGAAATGATCCCCATTACGGTAGACTTTCCCGCACCGTTTGGTCCGATCAGGGAAATGACCTTTCCCTTGGGAATCTCAAAGCTGACAGAATCCACTACTGCCTTTCCGTCATATTTCTTGGTAAGCTCTGTTACTTTCATTTATGATACCCTCCTGTTCGCCAGCAATAAGTAAAGGAAATAAATGCCTCCGCCTATGGTGATAAAGACACTGACCGGCACCGAATAGACAAAGACCTGTTCCACGATCAGCTGCCCTGCCACCAGCACCACCATACCAAACAACACGGAGCCTAAGATCAGCTGGCTGTGGCGGTAGGTCCTCAAAAGCTGCCTGGAAAGATTGGCAATGATCAGCCCCAAAAAGGAAATCGGTCCTACCATCGCCGTCGCCACGGCAATACAGAGCGTCACTCCCAAAAGCAGTCTCCGGATTGTCCGGTCGTAATCCACTCCCAGGTTGATCGCCTGCGCTTTTCCAAGGGTAATCACGTTCAAAAGCGCCAGATCACGCCTCAGGACAAAAATCACAAGGGCAAGCACGATCAGAGAAAATATAATGATCTCAGTATTGATGTTGCTGAAGCTTGCCACCAGGGTAGCCAGCAGGCTGTCATATTCATTGGGATCCATCACCCGAAGCAAAGAGGACTGGATGCTGGAAAAAAACGAAGACAGCACCGTACCGATCAGAAGCACATATAGAACGTTGTGTTTGGTCTTCTTAAACATATAGCTGTAAATCACCGTGGCTGTCACTCCCATCAGGAGCAAATCCATGGCGAAGGAGACATTGGCATTGACTGCCAGGATGCTTCCTGACCCTGCGAAAAAGACCACCGCTGTGTGAACCAGCGTATAAAGGGAGTTCATTCCCAGAAGACAGGGTGTCACAATCGTATTGTTGATGATGGACTGAAACACAATGGACGCCCCGCCGATGGCAAAGGCTGTGATCAGCATGGCGATAAGCTTTGGCGTCCGGATTTTCATGGAATAGGCAAATAGTTTCTCGTTGGCAAAATTCACATCCACAAACAGATAGAGCAAAGCAGCTGACACGACCAAGAATGCCATGATGGTCAATTTTTTCACATTGGACCGATAAGCGGCATGTCTCATTGCTGTTCACCTCCATCCATTCCTGCAACGGCACTGCTGCAGCCGGCAGTGTTTGCCGATCCGAGACGGACCGCCTTTCTTCCGTGGTTCAGCCGGTAGATCAAAAGGGCAATAAAAAGAATGCTTCCCAGAATTCCCACAATCAACTCGATCGGCAGCTCATAAGGATAGATCACCACTCTGCCGATCATATCGCATACCAGGACAAAGATTGCCCCGAAGAGCGCGGTATCCGCCAGAGTTCCCCGTATCCGGTCTCCCTTGAACATGGCAACCACATTGGGGACGATCAAACCGATATAGGAGATGGATCCTACCACTACAATAATGGAGGCTGTCACCATAGCTGCGATGGTCAGTCCCAGAAACAGCACCAGGTTATAGGGAACGCCCAGATTTTTGGAAAATTCTTTTCCCATACCTACGATATTAAAGTGATTGGCAAAGACAAATGCCAGGATCACCAGCGGCACCACCAAGTAGACAATCTCATATCTCCCCTTGATGACCAGAGAGAAATGCCCTACCAGCCAGGTAGACAATGCCTGGGTCATCTCATACTTGTATGCCAGATAATTGGTGACTCCCCCAATGACGTTTCCGAACATGATTCCTACCAGCGGCACCATGACCACATCTTTAAACTGAATTTTCTGGATGAACCAGACGAAAATCCAGGTACCAAGGATCGCTGCGGCGAACGCAAAGAGCGCCCTTCCCCAAAGCGTAGATCCCGGCATAAAAAGCAGAGCCAGTAAAATCCCGAACTGTGCGGACGAGATGGTAGCGCCGGTAGTTGGGGAAACAAATTTGTTCATGCATAGCTGCTGCATGATCAATCCAGCCACACTCATTCCCACTCCGGTACAAAGGATTGCAAGAAGCCTTGGCAGCCTTGATACAAGAAAAATCCCCCATTGCTCCAGGTCTCCCGCCAGCAAACCTCCCAGATTGACATCGATTACACCCACAAACAGGGAGAGGATGGACAGAAGCACCAGCAAAACAGCGAGGATTGCGGTAATCATTGAACCTTTCATGGATTCCTCCTTTTTGTTATTGGTCAACACTTTCCTGCAGCAAGCCATTCCATATATTTTGTTAGATGGTTCGATGACCGCCGCTTTAGTTAGTTATAACTAACCTTCGTAAATCAAATTAGGTTAGCTATAGCTAACCATGTGTCAAAACTTTAACACATACAAAGATAAAATGTGAACTTCCATGATAATTAACTCTCGCCTGCATAAGCGGAAGCACGGAAGATGTAAAAAAATCCCTGATTTCATCGAAAAAATAGGATTGTCCTTGAAAAATCGAGTAAATATGATAGAATATAAGA
>DVFT01000162.1 GCA_018713105.1 Candidatus Limivivens merdigallinarum
TTTCTGAATCTGAATCGTAGTGCAACGAGGCTTTGTATTCCTCCGGAAATCAATATTTCTCAATAGGAACGTTACCATTACAGGCTAATTCCCTTTAAAAGAAAACTTATTCTGAACAGCTCAATTCGAAATTCTATCATTTCAAATCCGCAAAAGTGTATACTCAACGGTACCAATGCAGAAGCACTTTCTTACCATTGAGACAACCATCAAAGAAGAATACAGTCCGTGAAAGCCCCCGGGTGTTGAAAAGCAGGGATTCCGCTGTATTCTTCTGTTTTTTAGGAAACTATGGAAAAAACGGCAGATAGTGAGAACCTACTGGTTTACACTGAAAAACAAAGGGAAAATTCTCAAATGAGGGATTTTCTTTTATACTGTAGTTGGTAAGAAATAGAGGATTTACTCAAAATAGACAGTCATGGAAGGAGCGAGATCATGAAAAGTATGAAAAAAATATTCGTATTGGTCAGTGCAGCGGCGCTGGCAGCAGCCTCCCTGACGGCATGCGGAAGGGCGTCAGGAAGTTCAGACAATGCAGAAGCTGCAGAGACAACAGAGGCAGTGGAAATATCCGAAACCACGGAAGGAGCTGAAACTGAAAGAGCAGCAGAAAATTCAGACAGCGCAGAATCCGCAGAGACAACAGAGGCAGTGGAAATGTCCGAAACCACAGAAGGAGCCGAAACCGCAGAAGGAACGGAACCTATAGGTGGAAGCGACGATACGGCAGAATCGACCGAGGCAGCCGAAAACCAGGGAGGGACAGAAACGACAGATGCATCCAATACGCTGGTGGTTTATTTCTCACACACAGGCAACACCGAAGAGGTGGCTCAGGAGATCGCGGACTATACGGGAGCAACGCTGGCGGAAATCCAGAGGGCAGTTCCCTACGACGATGTGAATACAGAAGGCGAGGAGGAGCTTGAAAACGATGCCCGCCCGGAGATCACGGTGGATTTGGATGGAATCGAGCAGTATGATACGATCTTTGTGGGATACCCCATTTGGTGGGACGAAGCGCCTATGGTCATTGATACCTTCCTGGAATCCTATGATTTCAGCGGAAAAACGCTGGTTCCATTCTGTACCAGCGCCAGCGATTCCATTGACAACAGCCTGCATATTTTCAGCGAGCTGGCACCGGGAGCGACGGTGGCAGAGGGGCTGACGGCAAATGATGAGGAAGAGATTGTGCCTTGGCTGAACAGCCTGGGATACGGAGCTGACAGCAGCGGGAATACAGCGGAAGAGACCGGCAGCACGGAAAATGGCACATCAGGAAGCAATATTTTGATCGCCTACTTTACAGCAGCAGAAAACAGCGGAGTAGATGCTGTGGCGTCTGCCAGCTATTCTGAGGTGAACGGAGAGGCGAAGGGCAGGATGCAGGCACTGGCGGAGATGATCCAGGAGAGGACCGGCGGAGATCTGTTTTCTATCCGGACGGATGTGGTGTACCCAGCGGACGGCGGAGAACTGATCGACTATGCGGCGGATGAGCAGGCTGAGGATGCAAGACCGGGGCTGACGAGCCATATTGAAAATCTGGATTCCTATGATACGATCTTTATCGGCTATCCGAACTGGTGGGGTGACATGCCGCAGGCTTTATACAGCTTCTTTGACGAATATGATTTTTCGGGAAAGACGATCATACCATTTAATTCCCACAACGGAAGCAGATTTTCCAATACTATCCAGACCATTCAGGAGCTGGAGCCAGACGCCAATGTGATCGAGGATGGGTTTACCATCAATGAAAGAGACGTGCCGGATGCAGCCGGTGACATAGATGCATGGTTAGGAGAACTGGGGTATTGAGAAGGAAAAAATTTCTGGTGATTCCTGTCTTTTTGTGCGCGCTGGGCGCTGCGATTTACTTCCGGCAGAACCTGGAAGCAGAGGCAGAGCCTCTGAGAAAAGAATTCTTTGCCATGGACACCTATATGACGTTTACGGCATATGGAAGAGGGGCAGGGCAGGCGCTTGACCAGGCAGAGGAAGAAATGAAGAGGCTGGAAAAGGAATGGTCCGTGACAGATGCAGACAGTAAGATTTACCAGGTCAATCACAGCGGCGGAAATCCCGTGACCTTAAGCGATGAGACGGCTCAGATCGTGAAATTCGCTCTCTCCATGGCGGAAGAGACGGACGGCGCCCTGGAGCCTACGATCTATCCGGTACTTTCGGCATGGGGATTTACCACGGGAGAACATAGGATCCCGGAAGAGGAGGAGCTCGAAGAACTGCTCCAGACAGTGGGATATGAGAAGGCGGAGCTCTCCGGGAACCAACTCCGTCTCCCAACGGGTACGGAGCTGGATCTCGGGGCAGTGGGAAAAGGTTATGCCGGAGATCTGACCGCAGAGCTATTAAGAGAACAGGGGATTACCTCAGCGCTCTTGGATATTGGCGGCAATATCCAGGCAATCGGTGCAAAACCAGACGGAAGCAAGTGGAGACTGGGAATTCGAAGCCCCTTTGGCGAAGGACAGATCGGAGTATTGGAAATCATCGACTGTGCGGTGGTAACTTCAGGAAACTATGAGAGATATTTTGTGGGAGAGGATGGGAAAGAGTACGGTCACATCCTTGACCCGGAAACAGGATATCCAGTGGACAATGGCCTTGCCTCCGTCACAATCATTACAGAGCAGGGAAAACTGGGGGATGCGCTGTCTACCTCCATGTTTGTCAAGGGACTTGAGGGAGCAGTAGATTATTGGAAAAACCATCGGGACTTCGATATGATCCTGATGACCGAAAGCGGAGAAGTCTATTTGACGGAGGGGATCCAGGACAGTTTTATGTTAAGTGAAAGTTTTGCAAATCTGGATCTTCAGGTGATAGATTCCCTGTCATAGAGAAGAGAAAAAAGGAGTTTGCCATGAACAGTAAACAGAAAATGAAAATCGGGGTGGATATCCTGATGACAGCAGGGCTTTTGTTCCTCATGCCCTATGAGATGATCGGGGAGGCAGCCCATGAATGGATTGGGGCTGGAATGTTTGTTTTGCTGATCCTCCATCACATTTTAAACCGGAAATGGACAAAACAGATTGGAAAGGGCAGCTATACACCGCTTCGTGTGGTGCAGACAATCCTGGTGGCTTTGATTCTGGTCTGTATTCTGGGGTCTATGGTTAGCGGCATCATCCTTTCCCGCCATATTTTCTCATTTTTGGGGATCAGAGGTCTTACATCTCCTGCGCGGGTGGTGCACATGACCTGTGCATACTGGGGATTCGTCCTGATGTCTCTGCATCTGGGAATCCATTGGAGCATGATGATGGGAATGGCGAAAAAACACATGGGGAAACCTTCCGCTGTGAGAACATGGATCGCCAGGATTTCCGGCTTGGCGGTTGCGGCTTATGGTCTGTATGCTTTCCTGAAAAGGGATCTCTTAAGCTATATGCTCATGCAGGTTCATTTTGTATTTTTTGATTATGAAGAACCGGTGGCTTTTTTTATTCTGGACTATATGGCAGCCATGGGATTTTTCGTCTTCCTGGGACATTACGCCAGCCGGGCACTGGTAAAAAGTACTCATCGGAAAAAGCACTGAGCATTAACCTATTCGTTTATACAACCTAACAAATGGAACATTCACAAACGAACAGAAATCCGATATACTGAGGGCATCAAAGGAAAGTGAAAAAGAGGGACAGATCAAAGAGATTACGGTAATAAATCCAAAAAGAACCGAGAATCGTCAGAAAAGGAGCAGGAAAATATGAAGGCAAAAAAAGTAATTTCTATGGTTTTGGTCAGTGTAGCGGCAATGAGCCTGCTGGCAGGCTGCAGCAGAGGAGCAGGAAGCAGCCAGGAGGAAACCCAGAGCGAGACGGAAGCAGCTGCGACGGAAAGTGAGACGGAAGCAGCCACCACGGAGAGCGAGACAGAGGCAGCAGCTTCGGAGAGCGAAGAAGCAGAGACCGCCCAGAGTGAGGATTCGGAGGAAACCATGCAGAGTGAGGACGAAGAAGCGACTGCAGAGACCGGCTCCGGGGAATTGGAAGAAACGCCCCAAAGCGAAACCGGAACGGAAGCCGTACAGACCGGGGATACCCAGGAGGCTTCCGCAGATGATACGGCGTCCCAGGGAAACGTGCTGGTAGTTTACTATTCTGCCACTGGGAATACGGAGGCAGTGGCGAATACCATCGCAGAGGCGACGGGCGGAGATCTCTTTGAGCTGGAGCCGGCAGAGCCTTACACGGATGCGGATCTGGACTGGACGGATGAGGAGAGCCGGGTTTCCCAGGAATATGCAGATGAATCCCTGAGAGATGTAGAACTGGTGGCATCTACGGTGGACAACTGGGATTCCTATGATACGGTATTTATCGGGTATCCGATCTGGTGGGGCATAGCCGCATGGCCGGTAGATTCCTTTGTGGAGAACAATGACTTTACAGGTAAGACTGTGATTCCGTTCGCAACTTCCTCTTCTTCAGGCATGGGCGAGAGCGGACAGCTTCTGGCGGATCTGGCAGGAACCGGAGACTGGCAGGAGGGACAGAGGTTCCGGTCAGGTGCTGATGAGGCGGATGTCCAGGAATGGGTGAATGGACTGGGACTGTGACCATCAGAAACAGAATTAAAAACAGAATATTTTTTGAAAACGGGCAGGGTATTGTATGTATCCTGCTTTTTTAAGTGTCATCTAAAGTGCCGAAAAGTATTTTAAATGGCACTTTGAATTTCTAAAAACTATGTTTTATAGGACATTAATAGGACGAAAATGTCCTGTTAAACAGTGATGTAGATGGAAACAATATGAATAAATCAGATGAGATTGACAAAGAAAATAATTTCAAGCATACTAACGATAAGTAAATTAATGATTTACTTATCGAAAGGAAAACGGTTATGTTATACGAATATTTGAAAGAAAATTATATTCCAGGAGAACCTATTTTTACCGGAGATATTGATATCCCAGGGATAACAGAAGAAAATCTTAGATATCATTTAAAAAAACTTACTGACAGTGGAACCATATGCCGATTTGAACCGGGAGTATACTATTTCCCTAAAACGGATATTTTCGGTGAGCGA
>DVFT01000163.1 GCA_018713105.1 Candidatus Limivivens merdigallinarum
CGGAGTAATATACTATAAATTATATTACTATAAAATATATTATTGAAAGGAGCATTATTCTGAAATGAATGAGCAACGTACCAAAATAAGTTTACTCAAAGACGCCCCGATCCCCAAAGCACTGATTTCTCTTGGGATCCCGATTATGGTAGGCATGTTAATCAATGCCTTATATAATCTGGTAGATGCTTACTTTGTCGGGGGTTTAGGCAAAAGCCCTATGGGTGCGATTTCCATTGTATTCCCCTTAGGTCAGGTGGTAGTAGGGCTTGGATTGATGTTTGGAAATGGAGCCGCTTCCTATCTTTCACGGCTGCTGGGCTGCGGGGACAAGAAGACTGCTGACGCGGTAGCAAGCACAGCTCTTTACAGCAGTCTTTTTGTAGGAGTCGTCTTAATCATATTTGCCCTCATTTTTCTCAAACCCATTTTAATTCTGCTGGGAGCGACAGAAACGATCCTCCCGTATGCATTCACCTACGCCCGGATTTATATCCTCTCCTGTATTTTCAACGTATTCAATGTGACGATGAATAACATTGCTGCCAGCGAAGGCGCCGCTAAGACCACGATGTGCGCATTGCTTTTGGGCGCCCTGATCAATATCGGATTAGATCCTCTTTTTATTAATACGTTCCATATGGGAGTAGCCGGAGCGGCGATTGCCACTGCAATTTCACAATTTGTCTCCACCCTAATCTATGTATCGTACATTCTCCGGAAAAAGAGTACGTTTACCTTTCGCTTGAAAGCTTTCGCCCTAAACCGACAGATCTTTCTTGAGATTTTTAAAATAGGAATCCCTACTTTAACCTTTCAGCTGCTTACCAGCCTCGCCATCGCATTGATTAACCGTGCTTCCAATGGATATGGGGATGCTGTAATCGCCGCAATGGGAGCCGTAACCAGAATCACTTCCATGGGAACCTTGGTCGTTTTTGGCTTTTTAAAAGGGTTTCAGCCGCTTGCCGGCTTTAGCTATGGAGCCAAAAATTTTCAAAGGCTGCGTCAATCCATTAAGATTTCCATGATAGGCTCTACTGCTTTTTGTATCTTTGTGGGATTGTTCATGATCTGCTTTTCGGCACAGATTATGGCACAATTTGCCAATGGGAATCAAGAAATGCTTTTGATCGGTCAGAAATCCCTTATAGCGAACGGATTTTCTTTTTTTCTGTTTGGCTTTTATACCGTCTACTCTTCGCTGTTTCTGGCTCTTGGGAAAGGGGCTTCCGGTTTTCTTCTCGGTGCATGCAGGCAGGGCATCTGCTTTGTTCCTGTCATTCTGATTCTTCCCGAAATTTTAGGAATGGACGGAATCCTGTTTGCACAGCCAATATCTGATCTGCTTTCTGCTGTCGTAACGGTATTTATGGCGTTGAATCTGCATAAGCAATTATCCATAGAGGAACAATCCTTGTAAAGCAAGCGCTTCTCCGCAAGCTGCACGGCATCCTAACAGCCAAATGCCAGGCTGCCCATTCAGACTGGTTCCCTAGACGTCACGGCAACACCTTCTCCGGATGGAAATCCAGATAATCCCCCGATACCAGCAGATATCGGATCCCGTGGAACTCTCCCCGGACGCTGTCCCCGAACCTCCGTTCCCCGTGGCAGTGGGAGTAAACCACTGCCGCGGCACCGTACTCCTCCGCAATCTTGGTGAACGGGGAAGTCTCCTCCAGGATATTTGTGGGGGGATAATGCAGGAACATGACGAATTTCCGGTAGCCTGCTTCCTGCGCCAGGCGGAAGGATTCCCGGAGACGTGCCATCTCTCTTTCCACCAGCTTCTGCGCCTGTGCTTCCCGTTCTTCGTCCCAGCCCGTCACATTTCCCCAGCGGTCCAGATAGAACGGTCCTTCAAAGGTATAGCCCTTTGTCCCCACCAGCGCATAATCCTCGTACACCGCAAAATTATTCTGCAGAAAAAACAGCCGTCCCTCATACTCCTCATTCAGCCGCCGGGTTTTCTTTGCATCCCAGAACATATCGTGATTCCCCCGAAGCAGGATCTTCCGCCCAGGCAGTCTTTCGATAAACGCCAGATCCTCCCGGCACTCCTCCAGCCTCCGCCCCCAGGAATGGTCGCCGGTGAGCACAAGGGTATCCTCTGGCTTTACGATGCGGTTGACATACTTTTCGATTTTGCGTTCGTGATGCCTCCATACCTTTCCGAATGCGTCCATCGGCTTATCTGCCTGAAAGCTGAGATGAAGATCTCCCAGTGCGTAAAGCGCCATGTCACGTTCCCTCCTTTTCCATAGCGGATTGCTGATTCTGAATCAAATACAGCAGATATTCGTATAGTTTCTGATTTGTTTCGGCATTGATCCTGATATCCTCAGTCAGCTGAGGCAGGGGTTCCTGAAAGCTGCATTCCCCGCAGAGATCCACGCCGATCACCCTCTGATGGAGAAACATTTCGAGAAGCAGTCTCTTCAGGATGTCGGCAGTCATCGTCCCCTGGCTCCAATTCGTCCTGGCATAGTACGGGCTTAAGACATCCTTGTCAATGGAGATATAGATTGGAAGCGACAGATCGATTCTGCCAAGTTCCTCCTCGGAATCTCCCCGGGCAATCTCTTCCATACTGATGCCGATCAGCCTTTCTTTTAAGAATCCTGCAATGGAATCCATGCTTTTTTTCTCCGGTCCGATCAGGATCAGCTGTTTCAGGAAGCGGCTGTTTTTCAGCGCCTCCCCCGCCCAGCTTCCGCAGCTTAGCAGGGAGGGAATCACCGGCTTCTGCATATCCGTATGGTGGTCAAACAACACCAGAGAAAACGGTTCCCGAATTTTTTCCAGGAAAAACAGCGTTGCATAGTGATAATTCCCATTGTCCAGAAAATGGATTCCCTGTGGTCCCCAGGGCTTCAGGCGCTGACGGATTTCTGCTGCCGCCTCCTTGGTACAGTACATGTTGGTTCCGCTGATGTCGCTTAAATCGATGAGGGTAGGCCCATGTGCTTCAAAATTTCTCTTTCCTTCATAGATGTGTGAAAAATCAAGTAAAATATGTTCTGTCATCCTGCTGCTCCTATCTTTTTCAAAGTCTCTACACCCGCCTGATCCGCTGTCCGCAGAAAGAAAAGCCTCTGCCCTCGTATACATTCTGCATACAAAAGCAGAGGCTGATGTGTCGGATTCCTGTAAATCCGTCAGATCAGATCGTTTTTCCTCACATATCCCGGATGCTGCGGGGCTGCGATGAGCTCTTTCATCTTTGTGATCCTCGCATTGTTATCCACAACCTGTCCTTCAATATGTACGCCTTCGCCCACTACCACATTGGAGAGCAGGATACAGTTCTTCACCACCGCGCCCTCCTTGATCACACAATCCCTTCCGACTACGGAATTCTCAACCTTTCCGCCGACCTTACAGCCATTTGCCAGGAAAGACTTCCTGACCTCAGCAGTGTCAAAATACTGGGTCGGGCAGGAATCACTGGTACGTGTGTAGATTGGCCAGGACGGATTAAACAAATGCTGTGCCGTCTTCAGGTCTGCCAGCGCCATATTTCCATCGTAATAGCTCTTAAAATCCGTGATGGGTGCAAAGAAGCCTCTGTGTGCCACGCCCCGGATATCCAGATCCCGGCATTTGTCATTGATGATCATGCGCAGGGTATACATGGAAGAGGTCTTCTGCGCTTCTTTCAGAAGCTCAATAAACAGCTCCTTGCGCATTACATAGGTATCCATGAAAATATTGCGGTTCTTCGTCTTTCCGTTATTTCTCTCGAAGGATTCCACGCCCTTCTGGCGATTCAGGTTCACGCAGTAGCAGCTCTGATAAGATTCCTTGGCATCATCTACGGAATGGTACAGCACCGTGATGTCTGCCTCGGAATCAATGTGCGTTTTCATGAGTGCGTCAAAATCCTGAGTGTAAACCATGTATCCGGGTGCGATCACCACATGGGTGTTTGATGTATTTTCGATGTGGTCCAAATTTGCCAGATATGCCTTTACATCCGTATTGTAGTAATCATTCTCCTCTTGGGAATCCGTAAACATCATCTTTACATATCCGCTCTTGGAGTTGATGTTGAAATGCCGTCCAGTTCCGATATGCCCTACCAAGGACTGCGGCTTTCTCCGGATGTAGATCTGGATCCGGTCGATATCACTGTTGGACATATTGGAAATCGGGAAGTCAATCACGCGGTATCTGCCAAGGAAGGAGAATGCTGCGATTGAACGGTAATCTTCCAGTCCATCTACCCAAATATGATTTTCTGAAAAACTGATAATTCCTAATGCTCTTGCCATAGTCATTCTACCCCTTTTACATTTTTCGCAACCAGTTCAATATGCTCACTGTCCGCATCGCCGACAGACGCCTGGCTTCCTATTTTCACGTTGTCCGCCACAAGAGCGCGGTTCACAACGGCTCCCTCTTCCACAACTGCTCCCGGCATCAAAACGCTGTTATAAACCT
>DVFT01000164.1 GCA_018713105.1 Candidatus Limivivens merdigallinarum
AACATTAACCAAAACCCTCATACCATTGATAATGTGTATATGCACATTCTGATGAGTCTTGGGTGTAGGCATCAACGTTAAAGGGGCTGTCCTGAAAATTACGCATTGGCACATCGTCCAACGTAATATCGGAGAAAATAACGTCAAGGAGTGAATTTGCCATTTTCAGACTTTCTCTTGACAATTTCGGGGAAATTCAGGTAGAATAAAACAGTGATAACAAATGTCGACCTTAATATAAGCCGTCGCTGTCAACGAGAAGGGGCTCTAAGGCAGGGCGGGCTGACCGATGATGTGACAGACCTCAAAAGGCCGGCGTTTGTTGCCACAGCAGGGGCATGCCCTGTACCAAAAAAGGAGTGTTGCGGCTGTGAAAACCTAAACACTCCTTTTCCGATCTCATTTCATTTCCTAAGTCAGCAGGACAGGATATTTTTTGCGTCCTTGATATAATTCTCCACATCTTCACGCGTGATGACTTCCTGATAATCCCAGCGGCAGGGATGGCTGATGCCCAAGATGCGGCGCTGTTTTTTATAATATTCTTCGACTTCCTGAGATTCAAAATGTAATTCTGCCATAATGACACCCCTCCTATTCGTTGTGTAAACTATGCTATTATCATAGCACTTTCTGCCAGAATTGGGAAGCAAATTTCAATAAAATTCTGAAGTGTCAGTTGTATTTTGACAGAGAATATAGTAAGATAAAAACACGAAATGAGGAGAGGAGGAGACGGCTTATGGAGACGGCATCAATCTATTGGATTGTGGCATTTATCCTGCTGGTGGTCATAGAGCTTGTGACCATGGGGCTTACGACCATCTGGTTCGCAGGCGGAGCGGTGGCTGGTTTCATCTGCTCCATGCTGGGGCTTCCGCCGCTGGTGCAGATCGTGGTGTTTTTGGCAGTGTCCATCGTACTGTTGATTTTTACCCGCCCCTTTGCCATGCGATATGTGAACAAAAACCGGATTAGGACGAATGTGGACAGTCTGATAGGGAAGGACGCAGTCGTCATTGAAGAGATCAATAATCTGAAGGAAACCGGGGGCGCCAGACTGGAGGGGAAGGAATGGATGGCGCGCTCCGCCGATGGGAACATCATCCCAAAGGATTCGGTTGTGACTGTTGAGCGGATCAGCGGTGTCAAGCTGATCGTGAAGAGGAAGGAGGAATCATAAATGTATCCGTCAACTGCAAGCGGGCTGGCGATCGGTCCGATTTTAATTGTAATTTTGCTGATTGTGATTTTGCTGGTCTTGATCTCATGCATCAAGATCGTGCCCCAGGCAACGGCGATCGTCGTGGAACGCCTGGGAGCTTACAAGGCGACGTGGTCTGTGGGTATCCACTTCAAGGCGCCTTTTATCGACCGTGTTGCCAAGCGGGTAGTCTTAAAGGAGCAGGTGGTGGATTTCCCGCCCCAGCCGGTGATCACCAAGGATAATGTCACCATGCAGATCGATACGGTGGTATTTTTCCAGATCACGGATCCGAAGCTCTTTGCCTACGGCGTGGAGAATCCGCTGATGGCGATCGAGAACCTGACAGCGACCACCCTCCGAAACATCATCGGAGACCTGGAGCTTGACCAGACGCTGACCTCCAGGGAGACCATCAATACGAAGATGAGGGCGTCCCTGGACGTGGCGACAGACCCCTGGGGGATCAAGGTAAACCGTGTGGAGCTGAAGAACATCATTCCACCGGCAGCCATCCAGGACGCCATGGAGAAACAGATGAAGGCGGAGCGTGAGCGCCGTGAAGCCATCCTGAAGGCAGAGGGCGAGAAGAAATCCACGATCCTCGTGGCAGAGGGAAAGAAGCAGTCTGCGATTCTGGACGCAGAGGCGGAGAAACAGGCGGCAATCCTAAGGGCAGAAGCCGAAAAGGAGAAGATGATCAAAGAAGCGGAGGGACGCGCAGAAGCCATCCTGAAGGTACAGCAGGCGAATGCAGACGGTCTTCGGTTCCTGAAGGAAGCGGAAGCAGACCAGTCGGTATTGACGCTGAAGAGCCTGGAAGCCCTCGCAAAGGTAGCAGACGGAAAGGCGACGAAGATCATCATCCCGTCCGAGCTCCAGAACGTGGCAGGGCTGGTGAAATCCATCGCAGAGGTCGCCAAGGACTGAAATCCGCCGGCGGGAGATAGAACAAACAGAAAAAGGACAAAAAGGGGCTGCAGTCTCATTGGCTCCCGGCAACGAACCTTGTCGGGAATCATGAGGCTGCAGCCTTTTTAGGTGTTTTTCAGCATCTGTTCCCGGTATTCACCGGGCTTCATGCCTACATATTTTTTGAACAACGTATAAAAGCTCTGAGGATTGTTAAAGCCGGTGGCAGCGACAATCTCATTGATCTTGATATGGTCTTTGAGCAGGAGCTCCTTTGCCCGCTCGATACGGACGCAGCGGATATATTCGTTCACGCTTTTGCCCGTTTCCTGCTTGAAGATCTTGGCGAGGTAGACCTTGTGGATCCAGAAGGTATCCGCGATGGTCTCCAGGCTTAGATCCTGCTGATAATTTTTGTGGATGTAATCGATGATCTTGCGAACCCTGGGGCTGTAGGAGGCATTGTCCACGCCGGACGCCTGGAACAGCTTGAAAAAACAGTCCTGGAACCATTGATAGATCAGATCCACGGTGTTCATTTTGTCGAAGACGTCAAATTTCAGGCTTTCGCTGCCGAATACCGCTTCATAGGGAATGCTCCTCTTTTTGCAGCTTTCCAGGAGGATGTCGATAAGGATGGCGTTCACATAGCTGAGATAATTATAGTGCATGATGCCGGACAGTCCCTTGCTGTAGATCTGGGACAATCCTTTCTGCAGGGCAGTCTCATCCAGGTTCTCCACAGCCGTCCGGATATTCTGGAAATGGCTGTTCAGGGTGTCGATCTGAAAGCTTTGGTTTTTGTTGTACTGAGGATTATAGTAAATGGTTTTACCGATTCCCTGATAGATCTTGCTCTCCAGCGCCTGGTGGGCTTCCCGCAGAAGCTCCGGAAGCTGGGAGGGCAGGCTGCTCTGGCTGCTCACCCCCATGGAGACGCTGCAGCCGGTCAAAAGCTCCAGCTTCTGGCGGATCAGCCGAAGGCTTAAGAAGCGGGTGTTGAAGGCGTCCATTTTGCTGCTCTGGTGCTTCATGAGGCAGAGCAGAAACAAGGTGTGCTGCTTGAAGAGGGCTGCATCGCCGCCGCCCGTCTCCCCCAGCGCCTGGAGAAGTTCCCCGATGATGTAGTCCCACTCGGAGGAAAGGCCGGAGAAGCCTTCCAGACTGCAGGCGCAGCAGAAATAATCCATTCCTTTCTGCAGATGGGATGGAAGGGCATTTTCTGCCTTTTGGATGCCCCCTTCCTCCTGGGAGAGGGCGTTCGAGAGGATAGACAGACTGTTGGGCGGGGGATCGTCAGCGGAGGGGCTTTCGGACTCCTCCCCGTTGACCGTCTCCAGAAGACTGTACAGCGTCTCCTCCGTCAGCGCATCCTTGATGAGATAATCCATCACTCCGTATTTCAAAGCCTGCCGGGCGTAGGAAAAATTTTCATGGCAGCTCAGGATGACGATGTTCTGGGAAGGGCAGATGCGTTTGATTTCCTTTAAAAGTTCCAGACCGTCCATGACCGGCATCTGTACGTCTGTGATGATAAGATCGGGCTTCTGCTGTTGGTACTGCTCCAGAGCCTGCCTGCCGTTCCGTGCCTCCCAGAGAATCCGAAATCCGGCTTTTTCCCAGTCGATGGATAATTTCAGCAGCTCTCTAGCCGGGCGTTCGTCATCTACGAGCATGACCGTTTTCATGAAAAGACTCCTCTCAAATCAAAAATACTTATCCTGATGCTGGAATGCCTCTGCCAGCGCCATGATATTTTGCGGCGGGACGTCGAAGGCGATGGCATGGGTGGGGGCGATGATCAGCCCTCCGTCCTTCTTTAAGGCATGGACGATCCGGGCAGCCTCCCTCTGCACGCCTTCCGGCGTTTCGTAGGGCAGGCACTGCTGGGTGGAGACCCCGCCCCAGAAGCTTAAACGGTCCCCGTAGAGCTTTTTCATCAGCTGAATGTCGTATACCTCAGGCTGGAAGGTCTGATAGCAGTCCAGCCCGATCTCGATCAGATCGGGGAAGATCTCGTGGCAGTCGCCGCAGGAGTGCTGGAGAACAAATTTTCCCTTCTCCTTGACCCGCTGGTAGAGGCGCGCCATCTGGGGCTTGATGTAATGGCGCCAATGCTGCGGTCCCATGATCAGCCCATGCTGCTGCCCCCAGTCGTCGCCGAAGTAGACGCCGTCGATCTCATATTCCAGCGCGATATCCACCAGGTGCAGGAAATAATCCCCGATCCGGCAAAACAGATCTTCCGTTGCCTCGGGGCTGGTGATCATGCTGCAGAGCACGTTTTCCATCCCCATCAGGGACCAGGAACGCTCGAACATGCAGAAGCCGAAGCCGGCAAAGGTGAAGCGCCCGTTGCTGGTGGCGACCAGCTCTTCGTATTCCCGGCGGAGACGCGCCTCGTCGCAGGTGGGGAATACATAGTCATTGTCTTCAATGTCTTCGATCATGCAGTTATCCACCACCCCAATGTCCTTGTCTGCGCCGTTCCGGTTCCAGATGACGCCGAATTCATCCTGGAAATATCCAGGGCGTCCAGGAATCTCGGTGGGCCAGCCCCAGTATTGGATGTAGTGCAGATAGCTTCCGATTTCCTCCTCGATCTTCGGGTTGTTGGTGTATGCGATCAGCTGTTCCAGCGCCTGCTGGGTGAATTCCATATGGTAAGGGATCGGCTGATGCTCTTCGTGGTTGAGTGCCGCAATGACAGCTTCCCGTTTTGTCATGGTATCCTCCTCCTTTTCATCATTTTGAACATATTATAGAAAAAAATTTGATCATTTTCCATCAATGTTATTAAGATTCACTCAAGGCAATTAACTTTAAATCGGGATGCTGAAGCTGAAGCTGGTCCCGCTCTCCGGTTTGCTTTCGATGATCAGATGGCTGCTGGCTCCGTAGCTTAAGACCAGCCGTTCGTTCACGTTGGCGATGCCGATGCTGCTGTATCCCCGGTTGGGGGCGTGAAGGCGCTCCAGGAGGAGGGTTTTTTTGGATTCCGGGATGCCGGCTCCGTTGTCCCAGACCATGACCCAGAGACGGTTCTCAGAGACTGCAGCTTTCACATGGATGGAGCCGCCGTCGTTGGGGGCGATCCCGTGGAACAGGGAGTTTTCCACCAGGGGCTGGAGGATTAGTTTGGGGAGGAGGACGCTTAAGGCATTCGAGGAGATTTCGCATTGAAAATCGATAGGAAAGTCGTAACGTTCCTTTTGGATCTCCATGTAGTGATAAAGATTCTCCACCTCTTCGCTCAAGGGGATCATCAGGGTATCGGTAGACATGCTGGTCCTAAGCAGGGCGTTGAAGGAGACGATCAGGTTCTCCAGCTTCTCAGCGTGGGCGATTCTGGCAAGGTATTTCATCGTATTTAAGGTATTGTGGATGAAATGCGGATTGATCTGGGATTCCAAAAGATCCAGCTGGGACTGGAGCAGGGCGACCTCGTTCTTCCTTGCCTCTTCCTGCTGGGCGGCAATCTGTGTAGTCATTTTCTGGAGGGACAGGTTCATCTTGTTGAAACTGTCCAGGATTTCCGAGATTTCGTCCTCCCGGGTAACGGGGATGGGGGAAGGCCATTCCCCTTTGCGGATGCTCCGCATGGCTTTCTTCAGTGTACGGATGGGGACGGTAATCCGCTGAGCCAGATAATAGTGGATCGTGGCGGCAAAGACGATCAGGAGCAGAAATACCAGCAGTGTGGTCAGGATAATACGGCGGATGGGCTGATAAATATCGTCGTAATCGATAAAGCCGATGATCCTCCAATTAGGATAGTGGCTCACCGTCTGGGAATATCCCATATAGGCAGTCCCCTGGATGGAGACGGATTCCCCGGAAGGCGGGTATTCCATTTGGAGAAGATTCGAGAGTTCCACGGAAGGGGAAGGGGTGGGCAAATTGGAGAAGATGATATTCTGGTTCTCATCCACCACATAGAATTGGGAGAAGGTTCCGTCAAACACATCCGCCATATCTTTGAATAGGCTTTGGCGGTTGATATTGACAGCCACATAGCCCAGATCCTCATAGCTGGTGTTGTCATAGATCTTCCCAAAACAGGTGATGGTGGAATTGTAATGCAGGTCATCGGTGTCGCTGTCTTCAAAAGGAAAGGAATTGGGCGAGGAGATCCGGAGCGTAAGCTGTGAATTCAGGAAACGTTCGAACTCTTCACTGCCCTTGGTCAGCCACTGGTAGGTATCCTGGCTGTAAAGGGGATCCAGGATGGTTCCATCCTTGGAAATGGCAAAGACGGAGCGGATGTTCAGACTGTTTGTACTCAAGCCGTCAATGGCCTTTTTGAGCGTGTTTTGGAGGGCAGCAAGCTCCTCTTCAGAGTGGTCCTTCCGGTTGATTGCCTGGATGGTGTTCTGTATGGTATAATTCCGGTTCAGGGCAAAATGGTAGCTGCGGATCTCTTCGATGCTGCTGTCCAGCAGGGAGCTGGCGAACTCAAGCTGCTGGCTTGCCACCAGGTTGATCTCCTCCGTCAGCTTATCCGAGAACAGAGAATTGATGACCAGGAAAAAGATAGAAAAAATGATAATTGTGATGACCAGGAACATCAG
>DVFT01000165.1 GCA_018713105.1 Candidatus Limivivens merdigallinarum
TGGTCACATAGCGGGTCGCCTCATTGTTTTCCGCCAGATCATCCCAGAACACCGGGCTGGTCAGCGGCTGCGGATAAGGGTGATATGCCAGATGCCAGCGGATATGCCCTTCCTTTTCAATCTGGGCTCCAAAGGCGTCCAGCATCTTCTTCGCCTTAAAAGAGCCTCCCCAGGGCTGGGTGACATTCCAGCAGTTGGAGAGGGAGGTATAGACCCGCACATTGGAGTAGACGCTTTTCAAAGCCGTATAGATGATCCGAAAACTTCTCGTATAGGCTTTTGCATATTCCGACAGGGAAAGCTCCCCCATATAATTGTACTGTCCGTAATTCTCCACCTCGTTGCCCACAATCCAATTGGAGATCCTGCCGTGGCTTTTTCTGGAATTCATATACCGTTCCCCCAAAAAGCTCATCAGCGCCGCCAGCTTCTTCGCCCCCTTTTTGGACGCGTTGATTCCGTAGAAGTAAGCGTTTTCACTGGTCTTTGCCGGAAGCAGATCCTTTCCCCTTCCGTCGTTCTGGAGCAGCAGGATTGCCGTGACCACCATCCCTTTCCTGGTGAGCGCCGACACCTGCTGGTCAATGGCAGCTACGCCGGCTTTCGTAAACCAGTAGGTTTCCCCCTCAAAGCGGTAGGAATAGGATGTACTCTCATTCTCTTCACTGGAATAGGCAAGCAGCGGATTTAAGACCAGGTTGATCGCGGCATGCTTGACGCCCAGATCCTCCGCGTCATCCAGCATATCCAGGTTTACCTGAAGCCCTTTCTTGGATATGGCGGTGGGAAATTTGTAATGATAGTTCGCCAGTGCCTCCGGGTTCGTCAGATAGGCGGCATTGCTGATCTTCACATACTTCCCGCTGGACCGTTTGAGACAGAGGACAAACTTCTTGTACAAAAGACTCTCCTCTGTCCCTTTGTTCAAGGGCAGAAAAAAGGTCATGCTCGTAGCAGCGCTGCACTGCCCTGCAATTTTTGAATCCGTGACGGTTTCTTCCCAGGTCTCAAGAGCCGCCAGATAGCAGATTCCGTCCGCTGACCCATTCATCCTGCCGTCAAAGGATGCCCGGACGATGACCTGGTCACTGCCGGAAATCACACATTCTTCGATGCTGCCGGACATGGCTGCCGCCGTCCCCGAAAGGCAGAGCGCCAGCCAAACTCCCACCAGGAGCAGCAATCCCCCAAGCTTTTTCACACTTTCTCACTCCTTATCTTCCCTGATCTGAGATCGAGCGGATCTTCGCAATCCGCTGCATGGCTTTGGTCAAAGCCCGGTATCCTCGATCAGACCATCTCCGTCCGCCGCAGCGGTCGCCAGAAGGTCGCACCGTTCGTTTTCCGGATGGCCGGCGTGCCCTTTCACCCAGATAAAGCGGATGCTGTGAGGTTTTGCCGCCTCCAGAAGCCGCTTCCAGAGATCCACATTCTTCACCGGTTCGTTCTTTCCCCGCTTCCAGCCTTTTTTAATCCAGCTCTCGATCCAGTGCTGGTTAAAGGCATCCGTCAGATACTTGGAATCTGAATAAAGCTCCACCTCGCAGGGGCGCTTCAGCGCCTCCAGCCCTACGATAGCCGCCATCAGCTCCATCCGGTTATTGGTTGTGCGGACATACCCCTGGCTGTACTCTCTCTCGTGAAGCGTCCCCTGCCGGTCCACATAATTCAGGATGGTTCCGTAGCCGCCGGGTCCGTCCGGGTTTCCCCTCGCCGCTCCGTCCGTAAAAATCTTTACCTGCATCTATTTCCATTCTCCTGTCTTCATAAACTCCAACGCCCGTTTCTCCGCATTTTGGATGATCTCTTCCTGATAACCCATGATCGCGAGAAGACGTATGGCATTCCTGGAGGTCGCCCTTCCCTGGAAGAGCTGGTAGTTAAACACGATATCGTCATCCAGCACCTCCTCCTGGAAGTGGTAATTCTCATAATCCTCCTCCAGGATATGGGTCAGTTCAATGTCATGGGTGGCTGCAAAGCACAGCACATCCGGCCGGTTCAGGCTTTTCAGGATCTCGGAGGAGGCTGCGATCCGTTCCACCGTATTCGTTCCTCGCAAGACCTCATCCACAAAGCAGAGCACCGCTGCTCCCTTACCTGCCTCGTCCAGGATCCTTTTTAGGGATTTGATCTCCACAATGAAATAACTCTCCTGGCTGTCCAGGTCATCCCTAAGCGCCATGGAAGTCAGCACCTTGAAATAGCAGCCCTCCCAGGAATCTGCCATGACCACCCCAGCCGTCTGCGCCAGGATCGCATTGATCGCCACCGTTTTCAAAAACGTGGATTTGCCGGAGGCATTGGAGCCTGTAAGCAACACGCCTCTTGTGGTCTCGATGGAATTTTTCACCGGATCTGAGATCATAGGGTGGTAGACATTGTCCGCTTTCAGAAATATCTCCCCCTCCTCTCTCAGAATCGGCAAGCAGTGCTCCGGCATCATCGTACAGAAGGACGCCATGGCTGTGCCGCACTCCAGCATTCCCATGGCATCAATCAGCCTCTCCAGATTTTCCCGGTTTCTCGCCATCTCCTTTACTACCACCTGGAACTGGATAATGTCAATGTGGAAGGTGTAATTCAGGTAATCGATCAGCACCTTCTCCATGCCTCCGCCCGCTCCATTGGCGACCAGAAAGAGGGAGTTTCTCTTCAGCTTCCGGAATGCCTTCGCCGTCTCCTCCGCAGCGTCCTGGTATTTCTTCAATTCCGGCGCCTTAATTTTGCCCAGGCTTTTGGATACCTTCAGGATCTGCAGCAGGCAGCTGCAGGACATCACATAGGGAGAGATCACCTTGAGGCTGTTGTAATGGCTGACCCAGCTTGCCACCATCACTGCCAGAAACAAGGTAAACCCATACGCCGGCGACAAAAAGATCGAGGCAAAGGACACCAGGATCCCGATTCCCCAGAGGTATTCCTTCCATACAGGCTTTGTAGGGCAGTCCGCCAGGTTATAGATGTAATCAAATACGGAATACCGCCCTGTCTTTCCCACTTTGGCAAAACAGTATTCTACCTCTTCCCGTTCCTTCCTGTGGCTGAGGAAATAGTCCAAAAGCTCCCTGCGCTCCATCAGTGCCTTGCTGTCAAATACAGGAGTGCGCAGCATGGAATAGAGATAGCTCTCTCCGATACAGGACCAGGTATGGTTCATCAGCATGAAGATCGTATCCAGATCCAAGTCGTTCCAGGTAATGTCGTCGATATAGCTGCCTTTTTTCTGTTTCTGCTGAAAATAATGGGAAATGGCATCGAATTCCACCAGATCATATTCCCTCACCGGCCGCTTCCCGTAGGTTGACCGGATTTTTGCCTGGATCCGCTTTCTCTGACGGATACTCTGATATGCCACGAAGCAGGCAAACGCCAAAAAGCCCAATGCCACCAGGATCGCCACTCCCATCTGATCAGAGATCATCCCCGTATCCATGCAACCACCTCCTCTTTGCCAAACATCTGTTATACCAACTCATAGATGGTGTAGAGAAGCTTTTCACTGTCCTCCCAGCCCAGGCACGGATCTGTAATGGATTTTCCATAGATATGCTCCCCCTGACCAATCTTCTGGTTTCCGGCTACCAGATAGCTCTCAATCATGACGCCTTTCACCATCTTTTTCAGCGTTTCATTGAGTTTTCTGCTGTGGAGCACTTCCTTGACGATTCGGATCTGTTCCATATGCTGCTTGTTGGAATTGGAATGGTTGGCATCCACAATGATCGCCGGATTCTTGAGATCCCTCTCGCTGTACAGCTTGGCGAGAAGTTCCAGATCCTCATAATGATAGTTTGGAATACAGTTTCCATGCTTGTTGACCGCTCCCCTTAAGATCACATGCGCCAGATCGTTCCCCGTGGTTTTTACCTCCCAGTCACGGTAAATAAAGGTATGCCCATGCTGGGCTGCCACTACGGAATTAAGCATCACGCTCAAATCCCCGCTGGTAGGATTCTTCATGCCGGCAGGCACATCCATCCCGCTGGCTACCATACGGTGCTGCTGATTCTCCACAGAACGCGCCCCAATCGCTATATACGAAAGAATATCCGAAAGATAGCGCCAGTTCTCCGGGTAGAGCATCTCATCAGCTGCCGTCAGCCCGGACTCTTCAATCGCCCTCATATGAAGCTTACGGATAGCAATCAAGCCTGCCAGCACGTCCGGCTTCTTCTCCGGATCCGGCTGATGCAAAAGCCCTTTGTAGCCTTCCCCGGTGGTACGGGGCTTGTTGGTGTAGATCCTGGGGATCAGGATCAGACGGTCCTTCACCTTCTCCTGGATCTTGGCAAGCCTTCCCACATATTCGCAGACCGCATCCTCGTTATCCGCAGAACAGGGACCTATGATGACGAGAAATTTATCGGATTCCCCGGTGAACACTTTACGGATCATCTCGTCCCGCTCTTCTTTGATTTTGATCATCTTATCTGATATTGGATACTGCAGACGGATCTCCTCCGGCGTCGGCAGCTTGGTAATAAATTCAACACTCATCGTATTTTCTGTCTCCTTTGTCTCGTTTGTGTTTCCCAGTATATCACTTATTCTTTTCCCCAGCAACTTGTTAAAAATTATTTTTCCTGTTTTTTTTTTCGTTTTCCTGTGATAAGATGTAGATTAGTTTAGTTACTTAGGAGTGAAGCAAGAGATGTCAACGAAGAAAAAACCATATTTCCCAATGTTCGTAGATTTGTCCGACAAGAAGGTTCTGGTGTTCGGGGCAGGTACCATCGCCAAGCGGCGAATCCGTTCGCTGTCCGCCTTCACTGATCATCTGACCGTCATCGCCCCGGAAGTCAACCGGGAACTCCTGAATATGGAGCACGATGGCATTCTCACCATTTTGAAAAAGAAATATCAGCCCGAGGACATTCCCGGAGCTGACCTGGTCATCGCCGCCACCAACGACCACCAGACGAACAATGAAATCTATTCCGTCTGCAAATCATTGGGGATCACGGTCAACGTGTGCAGCGATAAGGATAAATGTGATTTCTATTTTCCCGGCATCGTCTCCAAAGACAACCTGGTCATCGGCATCACCGCCAGCGGCAGCAACCACAAGGCAGCCAGGGAAGCCTCTGACAAAATACGGGCGCTTTTCTCCGGTGAAAAGTAAACACTGCACCAAAAAAGGAGGCAAAATGCCTCCCTTTCTTTTCTCCTGAACCTTTCCGTCATCCTCTCGGATGTGCCTTGGCATAGGTTTTCTTGATCTGTTCCATCGTCACATTCCGGTATACCTGGGTGGTAGCAATATCCGCATGCCCCATCATCTCCTGAACCGCCTTCAGGTCTGCCCCATTCTGCACCAGATGGGCAGCGAACGAATGTCTCAGCGTGTGAGGAGTGATGTCCGCCTGGATCCCAGCTTCCCTGCCGTACTGCTTCAGAAGCTTCCAGAATCCCTGGCGGCTCATGGGATTTCCCTGGCAGTTGACGAACAGGAAATCGCTTTCCCTGCCTTTCAGCAGGTTCTCCCTTGCCCGCTCCAGATATTCCAACGTCGCCCTTTTTGCTTCCCTTCCAAAAGGAATGACCCGTTCCTTTCCTCCATCTCGGCAGATCAGATAGTCAAACATCAGATTCACATCGGATAATTTGACAGAAATCAATTCCGTCACCCTCATTCCGGTAGCATAAAGCAACTCCAACATCGCCTTGTCCCGAATCCCCTTATCTGTGGTAAGGTTAGGGGAAATCAAAAGCTGTTCCACCTCAGATACTGTCATGATCTCCGGCAGTTTCCTATCAATATGAGGCGCCTTGATGCTCCTCGCCGGATCCTCATTGACCATATGGTACTCCACAACATAATGAAAAAAAGCCTTGATAGACGCCACATTCCTGGAAACCGTCGCCGTGGAGAACCCCTCTCTCTCCAGAAACAGAATATAGGAATTCAGAATGGTGGGCGTTACCTCTGTAAGCTCCTCAACCCCTTTGCCGTACAGGAATGCAACCAGGCGCTTTAAATCCCTTCGATAGGACTGTATGGTACTCTCAGAAGCATTCTTCACCTTTGAGAGATACTCTATGAAATCAGGTATCCGTTCTTCCATGAATCATTTATACTCCTTTATCCGAAACAGTATCCGCCCTTTTACAGGTCGTTTACATAAAATTATAAACGATTTTACCCAAAAATCAAACGGCAGTTTCCACAAAATTCCCCTTCCCGCCACTTTTACCATATCTCGTCCCATTTTCCATTCCCGTCAACTAAATCTAGTGCCTCACAATCCCTTTTTTATAAAATTACGTCAATTAACCACGAAAGCAGCCACGGATTCAGGAAACTTTCCGTCAAAATCCCCAAAAAAATCAGCCCGAATGACTTAGTTGCCTTCCGGATTGAAAAAGATCCCAGACGCTTTCTCTGATCCATCCAGAGGAACAGCTCCTGCATCAGCAAATAAAAGCCAGCCGCATAAAAGCAGACGTGCGGCAGCATGGCACCCACCGCAAAGAACACTCCTTCCCAGCCAAATTTCAAAATGCTGATTCCTAGGATGATGCCTCCTGCCGCTCCTGCCCACAGAATCACGATCATCATCAGAGCCAATGCCAGATCTGTCACCGCAGCCGCACTGAGAGCGAGAACCCAAAACAGCCTTTTCGGCGCAATCTCTGCAAGGAGAGCCCTTCCATCCGTAGCCTGATACTTATACTGGCGCAGATAATACTCACTGATTATGCCGGCGCGCTGATAAAAGAAATCCTCTCCAAGATTGATCACCAAAAATCCGATCGCAGTCCCAGCCAAAAAGATGATCAGAAATCCCCTCAGGAATTGACCGTCCAAAGAAATCCCTTTTTTCACTTGATCCCCTCTGCTGTATCTCTTCGTTCTAGTCTATGAACAAGCCCTGTGCTTTAACCCAGAAACGCAGAGAATCCTGCGGGGAATTTTCCCGCAGGATTCTCTGTTATAAATCATTTCGCGTAATCAACCACTCTTGACTCACGAATTACACTGACTTTGATCTGGCCAGGATATTCCAGTTCCGCTTCAATCTGTTTGGAAATATTGCGGGCTAACAATACCATATCGGCATCGCTGACCTGCTCTGGAACAACCATGATACGAATCTCTCTACCTGCTTGAATTGCAAAAGACTTGTCAACACCTTTAAAGGAATTTGTAATATCTTCCAACTGTTTCAGACGATTTGTGTAAGTTTCCAAGGTCTCTCTGCGCGCACCTGGACGAGCTGCCGATATGGTATCTGCAGCCTGCACGATACATGCGATCAGGGATTCCGGCTCTACATCTCCGTGGTGCGCCTCTACTGCATTGACCACCACCTTGGATTCTTTATACTTCTTACACAAATCTGCACCGATCTGAATATGGGAGCCTTCCATTTCGTGATCGATGGATTTGCCAATATCATGTAATAAACCGGCACGCTTTGCCACACGCACATCCACACCGATCTCCCCTGCCAACAGGCCGGACAGCTGTGCGACTTCAATGGAATGCTTCAATGCGTTCTGCCCATAGCTGGTACGGAATTTCATCCTGCCCAAAAGGCGGATCAGTTCCGGATGGATACCATGGACGCCGACTTCCATAGCGGCAGCCTCGCCCTCCTCCCGGATCATCGTCTCAACTTCCCGCTGAGCCTTCTCTACCATCTCTTCAATTCTTGCCGGATGGATCCGTCCGTCTACAATAAGCTTCTCCAGTGCGATTCTGGCAACCTCTCTTCGAATTGGATCAAAGCCTGAAAGGATCACGGCCTCCGGCGTATCATCGATGATCAGGTCTACGCCGGTCATCGTCTCCAGCGTCCGGATATTTCTGCCCTCCCGTCCGATGATTCTTCCTTTCATCTCATCGTTGGGCAGCTGTACAACGGAAATCGTCGTCTCGGCTACATGGTCAGCCGCACATTTCTGGATGGCATTGACCACATATTCCTTTGCCTTCTTTCCTGCCTCTTCCTTGGCTCTGGTCTCCAACTCCTTATAGAGTTTGGCAGTGTCATGTTTTACTTCGTCTTCCACAGTCTTTAAAAGTTGTTCTTTTGCTTGTTCGGAGGTAAGTCCTGAGATTCGTTCAAGTTCCTGCACTCTTTCTTCGCTTAACTTTGCAATCTCGCTGCTCTTCCTGCGTAGCTCTTCTTCTTTGCCCGCAAGATGGGATTCTCTTTTTTCGATAGCATCCGCTTTTTTGTCGATGGCTTCTTCCTTGGACAAAACGCGCTTCTCGTAGCGCTGAAGCTCTGCCCGGCGTTCTCTTGTCTCTTTTTCGAGTTCATTTTTGGTCTTCAATGACTCTTCCTTAGCTTCGAGCATGGCCTCTCTCTTTTTTGTCTCGGCAACTTTTAACGCGTCATCTATTATTTTTCTTGCTTTTTCTTCCGCACTGCCAATCTTGGATTCCACTACCTTTTTGCGGTAGGAAATGGCGGAAACGCAAGTAATAGGAACCGCTATCACCAGAGTAACCAACACAGCAATGATGGCTATTACTGCTACTGGCACAGGAGCACCTCCTTATGAAATTTTCATTGTACCAAATACAACACCTAAATTGTATCCTGTTTTGTGCAAATTGTCAAGGAATTAATCAAACTCCTCCACCCCGCAGAGAATCCTGGAGACGCTTGACCCGGAGAATCCCTTTCTTCTGAGGCTTCCGTAGAGCTTCTGCTTCTCCTTATAGTCCAGCTCGGCGAGGGAAACTCCCTTCTTTCTCAGGAAGGCTCGGATCAGGGACTCCTCGTCGGGCAGCTCCTCCTCCTCGAATGCCGCTTCGATCGCCTGGGCGGAGACCCCTTTTTTCATGAGCTCTATTTTGAGCTGGCTTTTGCTTTTCTTCTCCTTGCGGCAGCGCACATAGCTTTCCGCGAACCGGTAGTCATCCAGGTATCTGTGTTCTTTCAGCCATTGAACGGCACGTTCGATCAGCTCCTGGGGATAGAGATCCCCGTTCAGCTTTCTGCGGATCTGCGCCTCGCTCCGATCCATATCTTTCAGCAGGAAGAGACATCTCTTCCGAATCCTGAGCCACAGAATCTCCTCCACAATGCAGCGATACTGCTCTTCACTGATATCCGCTCCCACTTCGACCTGACAGCGGGACAGTTCGCCCCTGTACAACACAAAGGCGAACTGTCCGTCCAAATACACTTTTCTTTTTCCGCCGGGCATCTCTTCCAGTTCTGTGACGATCATTCTTCCTCATCCTGTTCCTGGATCAGATCCATCAGGTTGTCTGCCGGGATTTCCTCGTGGGGCAGCCCGAAATGCTCCCGTACTTTCGCCTCCACGGTAGCCATCATCTCCGGATTCTCCTTCAGGTAAGTCTTGGCATTCTCCCTGCCCTGACCGATCTTGGCATCGTTGTAGGCATACCAGGCGCCGCTCTTGTTGATGATCCCCAGGTTTGCAGCCAGATCCAGGATATCTCCTTCCCTGGAGATTCCCTTTCCGAACATGATATCAAACTCTGCTTCCTTAAAAGGCGGAGCAATCTTGTTCTTCACCACCTTGATACGGGTACGGTTTCCGATCATCTCGCCGCCCTGCTTCAGCGCTTCGATCCTGCGGACATCCAGGCGGATGGAGGAATAAAACTTCAGCGCACGGCCTCCGGTGGTGGTCTCCGGATTTCCAAACATCACTCCTACCTTCTCACGGAGCTGGTTGATAAAGATCACGATACAGTTGGAACGGCTGATGGCTGCCGTAAGCTTTCTCAGCGCCTGGCTCATCAGACGTGCCTGGAGCCCTACATGGCTGTCTCCCATATCGCCCTCGATCTCTGCCTTGGGCACCAGGGCTGCCACAGAGTCCACGATAATGATATCCACTGCCCCGGAGCGAACCATGGTCTCCGTAATCTCAAGCGCCTGCTCTCCGTTGTCCGGCTGGGAAATATAGAGGTTATCGATATCCACCCCGATGTTGCTGGCGTATGCAGGATCCAGGGCATGCTCCGCATCGATAAAGCCTGCGATGCCGCCTCTCTTCTGAACCTCCGCCACCATATGGAGGGCAACCGTCGTCTTACCGCTGGATTCCGGACCGTATACCTCGATGATACGTCCCTTCGGGATTCCGCCAAGCCCCAGGGCGATATCCAGGCTCAGGCAGCCTGTGGGAACGGTCTCCACATTCATATTGGCGCCGGACTCTCCAAGCTTCATCACAGCGCCCTTGCCAAAATCCTTCTCAATCTTGCTGATGGCTGCTTCCAGCGCCTTCAGCTTCTCATCGTTGTTCTTTGTTTTATCATCAATACCCATTGTTGATCTCCTTTTGCTTTCTGCGAACGGATGTTCGTTTTCGACTTTCATTATACGCATACCTGCGCAGTCTTGTCAATATCTATTTTCAATTTTCTTTGGTCTGAGGAAGGGGTTGTGCCGGCGATCTGCGGCGGTCGGAGGGGCGTCATGCTTATCTTACGGTCCGGCTGCAAATGCCGGTCGTAAATCTATCGCCCCGGAAAGGAAAAGATGGCACGCAGGAGTTTCCTGCTTGCCATCCATTATAAGCCCTCACCGTAAGGTACGTCAACTCAATCCTCGTATTTCTTTACAATTTCTCCCTGTTTTTTGTAAATGCTTTTTGCCGGAACCACACCTCTGACTGAGGAAAGGGGATAAATATTGCTTCCCGGTCCCACCACGGTACCAGGATTCAGCACGGAACCGCAGCCTACCTCCACCTCATCGCCCAGCATAGCGCCAAATTTCTTAAGCCCGGTCTCGATCTGTTCGTCCGCTCCTTTGACGACCACCAGTTTTTTGTCGGACTTCACATTGGAGGTAATGGAACCAGCCCCCATATGGGCTTTGTATCCCAGGATGGAATCCCCCACATAGTTGTAATGGGGCACCTGGACCTTATTGAACAGCACCACGTTTTTCAGCTCCGTGGAATTCCCCACCACGGCGCCCTCCCCAACAATGGCGTTGCCCCGGATAAAAGCGCAGTGGCGAACCTCCGCGTCTTTCCCGATGATAACGTTCTCGCCCAAAAATGCCGTGGGCGCTACCTTAGCACTCTTCGCGATCCAGACGTTTCCTTCCCGTCTTTCATATTCCTCCTCGCTTAAGGTACTCCCAAGGCGGAGAATGAATTCCTTGATCTTTGCGAGCACCTCCCAGGGATACTCTGCCCCCTCGAACAGCTCTGCCGCAATGGTCTCCTTCAGATTGTACAGTTTTTTGATCTTACATGCTTCCATTTGTTTGACTCCTCACTTTCCTGGTATTCCCGCCTGACGCGGATGTTTTGCTGCTTTTCTCCTGTTTTTTATAGAAAGGCACTGCGGCATCGAACATTCCCTTCAGGGCGTTTCGATGGTTATTCCCCAGCACGTATTCTGTCCGTCTCTTGATAAAGCCTTCCAGCTTCTCCATGTATTCTTCCTCTGTGATATCCCCCTGGGACACCAGGGTCAGTCCTTTCTCCCAGCTCGCCGTCAATTCCGGATTCAGAAGGGAACGTATGGAAACATTCACCACATCGAAAATCATCTCCCCCAGCTGAGTGGGGGTCAGCACCTGGGTTTTCTTGTTGAGGGCGATGTACTTGTTGGCAATGAGTTTTTTCAAAATTTCCGCCCGGGTGGCGCTGGTGCCAATCCCGCTGCCCTTGATCTGGGAACGGAGTTCCTCATCCTCGATGAGCTGCCCAGCGTTTTCCATCGCCAGGATCATGGAACCGGAATTGTAACGCTTAGGGGGCGAGGTCTCCCCTTCCTTCAGGAAGAGACGATTGACCGGAAGGGACATTCCCTTCTTCAGAGCCTTCAATGCCATCAGCAAAGCATCGTCCCCCTCCAGCTCCATGCCGTCTTTCTCAGAGCCTTCTTTTTCTTCCCCCTTCTTT
>DVFT01000166.1 GCA_018713105.1 Candidatus Limivivens merdigallinarum
ACCAGGGACACAGATCCGTCTGTCGGGGATGTGATCGCTTATGACATTGGAGATGGGACAGTCGTACTCCACCGTGTAGAAGGCACTTCCGGCCAGGGGTACATCACGAAAGGCGATGCCAATGAATCCGCCGACCTGAGCCCCGTTTCCCCAAGCCAGGTATTGGGCACATACCTGTTACAGATACCGGAAGCTGGTTACCTGCTCTCAGCCTACGAGAGCCGCCCGGTTTCCATCGGAAACATCCAGTTCCCTGCGGCAGCGCTGATCATTATAGGCGGGCTCATCGCATTGTATCTGATTGAGTTCTTCCTTTCTGAGAGCGTTAAGAATAGAGCCAGAGAAAAAGAGTAGGAGGAAAAGCTATGAGAGGAATAACCCTTAGAAGGCTGGACAGGGGCGGATAGGCCTTAACGGTTCCTGCGGCAAAATTCTATTCAGAAAAAGGAGAAGAAATATGAAGAAGAGAAAAATCGTCCTTGCGGCAGCAGCCTGTCTCCTTGCTGGTGCGATGTGCACGGGTGGAGCTGTAGCTTACCTGACCGACACGGATACAACTACAAATACCTTTACGGTAGGAGAAGTCACCATTGACACGATTGAGCCGAATTATCCCGGAAATGGATCGGACGAAGTGACCGACCTTGTACCGAATGAAGAGGTTCCGAAGGATCCCCAGATCAAGAACTCCGGGAAGAACAGGGCAGTGGTTTACCAGCAGATCGACATCCCCATGGCAAACGTGATCACTGCTGATGATGAAGGACACAGGAATGAGCAGGCGAATACGGAGCTGTTCCTGTTCCGTACAGAACCCGGGGATTTTAATTCCACTCATGAGGAATGGGTTCTGCTTGACGAACAGTACATTTTGGAAGATGGAACTGAGACTGGTAAAGATAAGTGCGACTTCACCCGCAGGCTGTATGGTTATGAGACCGTCCTCGATGTGGATGAAACCACTACCCCTGTTTTTGATGTGGTCAAGCTGGCCAACGTAATCGAAGGACAGGTTGATAACACCGTTCAGGATATCGTAATTACCACATATGCGATTCAGGCGGAGAATATTGCCGGGCTGACCACTGCGGATTATGACGAAGTGATGGATAAAACGCAACTCACCAATATCTTCGAGGTTTATGTCAACCAGTCCGGTGACGTGGAAGCAGACGACGCGGATACCAGCAACGACCAGACCCTGATCGACACCACCTTGAACGTGACCATGACGATAGACAACACGCACCTGCAGCTGAATACCGGCGCTGTTGCTGATACCCAGACCAAGGCGACTGTGAAGATCGCTTACACCGGTACAGGAACGGCTCCTACCGCTACGTTCAGCTCCTCCAATCCTTCTGTTGCGACTGTTGACGATGCGGGTAACATCGAAGCGAAGTCCGTTGGTACGACCGTTATCACTGCTACGGCGAAGAACCCGGATACCGGCAAGACCGTTACGGCTTCCACAACGATCCAGGTTACTGATGTAAACTCCGGAGAATAATCACAGCAAATTAACCAGGCTTATTTGGGCCGCTGATTATGGGAAGGAGGTATCCAGGGGCTGTTACGGCCCCTGGTATAGAAATGAAAGACATTATGAAATCAATCAGGAACATAGTCTTCCGTCTTGCAGTTCTGGCGGCTCTTGTGTTTCAAATGGTACCTGCCCCTGTATATGGTTTCAACATCATCACTCCGAACAGCGCCTGGCTCCGCTCAAAGATCACATATGAGTACGACGAAGGGCTGGACGGGCTTTCGGATAAGATGATCAATTTCGCTTCCGAAAAATGGAAGAAGGATGGGGACTGGTATTACTACAGTGATCCAGTCGAGAGCGGTCAGAAGGTCCGTTTTATCAATGGAGTACAGCTACCGACAGAATGGACCAGTGAACAGAGCGACCTTGGTTTCCGGATCGTCATCACCGTAGAAGCATCGGAAGTTGCGAAAGGTGAAGATGGATGGGATGAGAATAAGGAAGCTTCCTACTCCGAGACATTTGAACTGTGGAATAACGGCTATGAACATGCGGAAGATATCTATGTCAAGGAAGGCGATATCAAGGTAACCGTGAATGAGTACCAGCTTGACGACGACGGGAAGGAAGACCCTTATGAAAACGATAAGGTGATCACCCCTGGACAGCATGTCTCCAAGATCGTGGAATTTGCCGTCAGCGGGCAGAAGGGCGCATTGATCAAAATGAAGCCGGAGAAGCCCGTGAAGACAGTCATGGCAAACAATATCGATGTAAACGGCAAGACAGTTGATCCCGGCACAGTGCTGACATATAGAATCACGGTAAAGAACACATCCCCGGAAATGCAGAGGATTACGATCACGGATACTCTGGACCACCGGCTTACCCTGCTGGATACGCTGGGCGGGACATTGGTTTCCGGAACCATCGGTGGGTACGGCGGTACCATTGAATGGTACGTTGATATACCCGGCAATGGATCCGCAACGGTAAACTTCATCGCAAGGGCACCGGAAACAGTCGCAGAAGGCGACGGGATGACCATCCCGAACACGGCAACCGCCAGCATCATCGGGCAGGAGATCGATTCCAACACGGTCATCACTTCCCTTGGGGAAGTAAGCCCGCTGGATCAGATCATTACTATTGCAAGGAGCACGGGTGATGCTTCAAACCTTGCTTTGATGGCTGGGGTGCTCGCAGCCGGCATTGCGGTGCTTGCTGCCGTGCTTGTGTATGCTTTCCGCAGAAGGAAAAATGGATAAGCCCATTTCATAAACGCCTGCAGGCCTGAAAACCTGCAGGTTTTTTTGTACCGAACCACAAGGCAGGGGAAGAAAAAAATCTTTCATATTTCCTGTGAACTCAGGAAAGAAAGGGGCATATGATGAGATACGAAAAAACTGCGGAAGAACTCCGGCTCTATGTGGACGAGTTCAATGGGAAATACCAATGGGCGGTGGATGCTCAAAAACGGTGGAAGGAAAAGGAAAAACGGAAAAAGAAGCGGAAGCCGCTGGGGCAGTCAATCCCCCACATGGAAGCGAGCGGGGAATCCGCTGTGCCTGACGATCCTGCGGAAGGGAATCCATGGGGGGCTGGGATGGAACGTCCCGGATGGGAGGAGACAGGGAAGGGTGAGGTGAGAGGACCTGTATCCAAAGGGGCAGTTGGAAGCGCTGTGCCGCTGAAACATTACCGGGACTTCGACCCGGCTGTCCCGTATGTTTCCGTAGAGACCGCCATGCAGGCGGTGAACGCCATACGCGATCTGCAGGAACTGGAAAAGTCCCTGCCGGGATATATCGTTACCTATATGGATGACGATGGGCACCGCAGGATAACAGGCGCAACAACGGAACATGATGCGCGGGTCCTTGCAGAAACAGAACTCCAGGAGCAGCTGGAGATGCTTGAGGAAGACGCAAAACTGCAGGAAGTTATCATTGATGACGGGGAGTGCGGCCCATACCAGCCGACACCGCCTGAGTACATCAATGACGATGAAAGCCGCAGGAGCGACGCAGAGGCAAAAGGCATGCTCCATGTGTACCGCGGGGATACCCATTTTATTATCTATAACGAGCTGGATGAAAAGACCTCCCGTTGGGATATCTTCCCGACAGATGGGCTGTGGAAACTTCCGGACAGGAAAGGAGATGAGATGGATGGAAAGGAAACATAGGAAAAAGAAACGGCATAGGAAACAGGCTGTCTACTTAACAGAAGACGAATATTTCTGGTTCTGTCTCTTCCGTGATAACGGGATGCTGAAAAAAAGGAAAAATGGCGAAAAAGCTGCAGAGGAGGTTATGAGAAATGAAGGAAGATATGAAGGAGGCTGGGCTGAGGCGGTCCGGAGATGGATGCGCCGAAACGGCATCCGGTGAAAATACAACTGGAGTGGATCAGGGACTCCCGTCGGGGGAAAGCCCAGCCAGTGAAAGCAGGCCGGAGCCCAGCTCTGGTAAAGACAGCGCTGCAGCCATTTCTGAGGGTACTACAGACGGGACGGACGGGGGCGACCCTCATGGCAGGCCGAAAGAGAAGGAAAAGCCGGGAAGACAAAAAAAGGAAACAGTGCTGGAAGAAGAGCTAAAAACGGAAAAATAGACGCAGAGAAGGAAGCCGGGGAATCCACGGGGAAAAATGGAACCCTGCAGGATGTCGGAAAAAAGGATGAAAGAGACGCAGCTGATGAAGAGACTGGATTCGTCTGGAAACCGTTTGGGCTTGGCGGGATGATTGGTTATGGGATCCTGATCTCCCTCCCGGTTATCGGGTTGATTGCGGCCATCGTCCTCGCAGTCCATTTCCGATATGACCCAATCCGGTCCAATTTCGCACTGGCATGTCTTGTGCTGCGGATCTTTTACATGGTGATGTCTTTCCTGATCGTGCTTGGCATTGTAGAGATCGTTTTCGCCCTTGCGTCGTCCATGGGGTATTGATACGGGAATGGAGGTG
>DVFT01000167.1 GCA_018713105.1 Candidatus Limivivens merdigallinarum
CCAGTGCATCAGAACGCGAAATCCAGCGTCAGACAGCTTCGACGTGCCCCGGCACGCCATCAGCTGCCTTCCTTGTCTTTCACGTTCTGCTACACAGTCTTTGCTGTAATATTTTCTTGGATTGCTATAGATATATCCATGGAGTAACACTGATTTTGGCAGGAGCTGTTGTCCTGGCGCAGGTTTCCTATGGGAAGAAGAATCGGATATTCGATGAATTTGCCAGGGAAAACCTGAAGACGACCGATTCCATCTGCCTGAAGGTTTCCTTTGGCTTGATGACGGTTGCGACGCTTGCCTGTGTATTTGCTGAGTTCGACGGTATCGTTGCCGGATATTTCGTGGTTGGTGGGATGCTCCTGCTGGCAGAGCTTGTCTCAGCCAGGAGGGAGACGATTGTTCATTTGGAAAACGGCAGGTATAACCCCTCTTTGAAACTGGCGATGGATATCGCAAAGGTTTTTCATGTGACGGTAGAAGATTTGTTTGAATTTGTGGATGAGGAGCCGTAAAGGGCAGGTACAGGTCTTTGAATGGTAAAAATATCTAAAAAAGTATAGGTTTAAAGTGAAAATTTGTTGACATTATATATACCGAGCGGTATAATAATAGAAGCTGACGTACCTGTCAGACGTGACGTGGAGGCACGTCAGCTTACCAGAAATATGGCAGGGAGGAGCAGGTTATGGATAACAAAACCAAAATTCTGGACAGTGCTCTGGAATTATTCCATGCCAGGGGATATGATTCGGTGGGCGTTCAGGAAATTGCCGAGATGGCAGGAGTCACGAAGCCTGCCCTGTATTACTATTTTGGCAATAAGCAGGGGCTTTTGAGTACGCTCCTGAATCTAAAATATGAGGAGATGAAGACGGCGGTATTCGGAAACCTGGATGAATGTAAGGATTTCCGTCAGAGGCTGACCCGGGTTGCCGGGGCATACCTGGATTATGCCGGGACGAACAGGAAAAGCTATTTACTGATTATGGCGATGTTTTACTCGGCAAAGGAAAATGAAGCATACCAGTCGGTAAAGCCCATTGTAAGGGATTTTTATCAGCGGATGGTAGGGCTGTTTGAAGATGCCTGGGAGCAGTTGGGAAACATGAGGGGGCGGCAGGAACAATTTGCCCTTGGTTTTACCGGTCTGCTCGATCATTATATCCTGTTGGAAAGCCAGAAAAGTGAAATACAGAAGATACCGGAAGAGGTCAAAGAGGGACTGATTCAACAATTTTTATATGGAATTTATACTTAAAACCTTAAAATTTGGAGGTAGACAACTTATGAATACTTGGTATAACGAGGCAATTTTCTATCACATTTATCCGCTGGGGCTTCTTGGGGCGCCTAAGGAGAACCGGGAAGAGGAGACCGTTCACAGAATGAAGGAACTTCTTCCCTGGATTTCCCATATCAAGGATCTGGGATGCACCGCAATCTATATCGGACCGCTGTTTGAATCCACCAGCCACGGTTATGACACCAGAGATTATAAGAGAGTGGACAGGAGACTGGGGGATAATGAGGATTTCAAGGAATTTGTGGAGGAATGCCATGCATCGGGTATCCGGGTTGTGGTAGACGGAGTCTTTAACCATACGGGCAGAGAATTTTTTGCATTTCAGGACATTCAGAAGAACAGGGAGGGATCTCCTTACTGCAAGTGGTATAAGGGCATCAACTTTGGATGGAACAATCCCTACAATGACGGTTTTGGCTATGAGGCATGGAGGAACTGCTTCGAGCTGGTTAACTTGAACCTCTATGAGAGAGAAGTGAAGGATTATCTCCTGGATGTGATCCGGTTCTGGATCCAGGAGTTTGACATTGACGGAATCCGCCTGGATTGCGCGGACTGCCTGGATTTTGAATTTATGAAGGAAATGCGTTCCGTGACCGCAGGGGAGAAGAAGGATTTCTGGCTGATGGGCGAGGTGATCCACGGAGATTATGCCCGCTGGGTGAATGACGAGATGCTTCATTCCGTGACCAATTATGAACTGCACAAGGGACTTTATTCCGGGCATAACGACCACAATTATTTTGAAATCGCCCATACGATCCGCAGGCAGTTTGATGAAAACGGCGGGATCTATCGGGGAAGGACACTGTATTCTTTTGCGGATAACCACGATGTGGACCGGCTTGCCAGCAAGCTTAAGAACAAAGAGCATATGTTCCCGGAATATACGCTTCTTTATACTTTGCCGGGGATTCCATCCATCTATTATGGTTCCGAGTGGGGCATGGAAGGGAAAAAGGAAGGCCCTTGTGACGATTATCTGAGACCAGCTATCAAGCTTACGGACATGGAGGGAAAAGCAGAAGAGTTGTTGAACCATCTGAAGGCATTGGGAAAATTAAAAAAAGAAAATCCCGAACTTTCCTATGGAAAATACAGGGAACTGGTGCTGACCAACCGTCAGTATGCTTTTGCCAGGATCCTGGATAACGAGGCAGTCATCGTAGCAGTCAACAATGATGAAAATCCGGCAGAGATCCGAGTTCCGCTTCCTATAGGCGGCAAGGTGACAGACGCATTTTCTGAGGAGGAAATGTCCCTGGAGGGAGGAAATGTGAAGATTGCTCTGAAAGCCTGTGGCAGCGTTTGCCTGAAGGTAAAGAACTAAAGAAATCAAAGGAAAAGGGAGCTATTTCTCAGACTTTCCGGAGGAATGAATAAGGAAGGGTAGAGTAGGTGAAAGATTATGGCAGAGACAAGGAAAAAGACAACCCAGAGTAAGGGTAAGAAAGCGCCGGCCAGGCAGCCAAGGACAAAGGAGCTCAAGATCGGCGAGCTGGATGAATATTTGTTTGGCATGGGGACTCATTATGATATCTACAAAAAACTGGGCGCGCATCTGACGAAGCGCAGGGGAAAAGAGGGCGTGTATTTTGCAGTGTGGGCGCCCAATGCCAAAAGCGTCAGCGTTGTTGGAGATTTCAATGGTTGGGATACCAAGAAGAATGAGATGGAGCATCTGGGAGGAATCGGCTTTTGGGCAGTATTCGTACCAGGCGCCAAGCTGGGTCAGCTCTACAAATTTTATATTGTGACAAAGAACGGACAGGAGCTGTACAAAGCGGATCCGTTTGCCAACGCATCCGAGTTTCGTCCGGGTACGGCATCCAAGATCGTGGATATCTCTGGGTTTAAATGGAGCGACGGCGACTGGATGGAAAAACGAGTGAACAAGAATCCCGACGAGGAGCCTATGACGATCTACGAGGTGCATCCCGGTTCCTGGAAAAAGCATCCTGCCACCGAGGAGAATCCCGACGGATTCTATAACTACCGGGAGTTTGCCCATGCATTGACGGACTATGTGAAAGATATGGGATACACCCATGTGGAGCTGATGGGCATTGCGGAGCATCCCTTTGACGGTTCCTGGGGGTATCAGGTGACGGGATATTACGCGCCTACTTCCCGGTATGGCTCTCCGCTTGATTTTAAATATCTTGTAAATTATCTGCATAAGAATAAAATCGGCGTCATCCTGGACTGGGTGCCGGCACATTTTCCAAGGGACGCCCACGGGCTGGCGGAGTTTGACGGAACGTGCTGTTATGAGTACGCGGATCCGAGGAAGGGAGAGCATCCCGACTGGGGAACGAAGGTCTTTGACTTTGGAAAGAATGAGGTGAAGAATTTCCTCATTGCCAATGCCCTTTACTGGATTGAGGAATTCCATGTGGACGGTCTCCGGGTGGACGCAGTGGCTTCGATCCTGTACCTGGATTACGGGCGGAGAGACGGCGAATGGGTGCCGAATATCTACGGCGGGAACAAGAACCTGGAGGCGATCGAGTTTTTCAAGCATCTGAACAGTGTCGTCCTTGGAAGAAACCATGGGGCGCTGATGATCGCGGAGGAGTCCACGGCGTGGCCGAAGGTGACGGGAAAGCCGGAGGACGACGGGCTGGGATTCTCCATGAAATGGAATATGGGCTGGATGCACGATTTCCTGGAATACATGAAGCTGGATCCCTATTTCCGCCAGTACAATCACCATAATATGACCTTTGCCATGACCTATGCCTATGCGGAGAAATACATTCTGGTGCTGTCCCACGATGAGGTGGTGCATTTGAAGTGCTCGATGATCAACAAGATGCCTGGGCTGTACGACGACAAATTTGCCAATCTGAAGGCGGGATATTCCTTCATGCTGGGTCACCCCGGCAAGAAACTTCTGTTCATGGGGCAGGATTTCGCCCAGTTCCAGGAGTGGAGTGAGGCAAGGGAGCTGGACTGGTATCTGCTGGCGGAGGAGAAACATCAGAAGATGCAGAACTACGTGAGAGCCCTGCTCACCTTGTACCGCAAAAATAAGGCGCTGTTTGATTCCGACCAGGTGGGCGAAGGCTTTGAGTGGATCAATGCCGACGACAATACCAGGAGTATTTTCAGCTTTGTGCGCCATTCCAAGGATGGGAAGAATAACCTGCTGTTTGTCATCAACTTCACGCCGGTGGCAAGACCGGATTACCGGGTGGGTGTGCCAAGGAGAAAGCAGTATAAGCTGATCTTAAACAGCGATGAGGAGCAGTACGGAGGATATGGAACCCCGCAGCCGGAGGTTTATAAGGCGGTAAAGAGCGAGTGTGACGGAAGACCGTATTCCTTTGCCTATCATCTGCCGCCGTATGGGGTCGCAGTCTTTAAATTTTAGAGGTTTGGGGGAATAAATTCGTTCAGGCTGTCATAGGGATAGCCATATATGAGTAAACAGATGCAGATGATCTTAGAGAAATCTGAGGGCAAATCTTTTTGGCAAAATGCCCGGAGGGTTGTCCGAGGGAAGAGAGATACCGGGATAGAGAAGAAACTGTCCCGGTATTTTGCGTAAAATGCCCGGAGGGCAGCCACATGGATGGGCAAGCTTGCTTGCACAGACAGATGGCATCGCGACGGATAGGGGATTCTGATATCAAGGGGGAAAGATTAGATGAATTATCTTTGGAGCGGGATGTTGCTTTTGGGAATTGTATATGGGGCTTTCAGCGGGAATATGCAGGAAGTGACAGACGCGGCTTTAAATTCGGCAAAGGAGGCAGTGACGCTGTGTATTACGATGACTGGCGTGATGGGGCTTTGGGTTGGATTGATGGAGATTGCCAAGGATGCTGGGTTGGTGGAAGGGATGGCGAGAGGGATCAGACCTGTGATCGATTTTCTGTTTCCTAGGATTCCAGAAGGGCATAAGGCGAAGGAGTATATTGCGACGAATATGATCAGCAATTTCCTGGGGCTTGGGATGGCTTCTACTCCGGCAGGGCTGAAAGCGATGGAAGAGTTGGAGAAACTGGAGGAGGAAAGACGGGAGAATCAGCGGGCAGTAGGTGTGGAGGGCGGAACTGCAGGGAAAGGACCCCTGGGAAGAGGGGCAGCGGGCAGCAAAGGAAGGGCGGTTCCGAAGGGGACGGCAAGCAATGAGATGTGTACCTTTCTGATCGTGAATATTTCCTCGCTGCAGCTGATTCCGGTGAATATTATCGCCTACCGGAGCCAGTATGGAAGCGCGAATCCGGCTGGTATTGTGGGGGCGGCGATTTTGGCGACGGCGGTGAGTACGGGGGTGGGGGTGGTGTTTTGTAAGGTGATGGATCGGAGAAAAATATAGATTGATAAGGGAATAATTCTTGATTATGCATGGAAAAAGATAGATACACAAGTAAAATTGGAAACGATTTTCCGGGATATTAATGATAGATACAGAAAGGATATAAGGTTTTTGACATTATCCAAAAAATAAAAATGGACATCTATCCCGTTGAAATTCGGTATGGAATCGGAGTTGGGCAAATTACAACAAACATTAATACGGATATGGCACTGGGAGCAGATGAACCGGGATTTTATAATGCCAGAAAAGCAATCGATTTTTTGAAAAAAATAAAGGGAAATATTATGCCTAAGAAAATGCAATAAAAAAGATTCAAAAGATATTAGGAGAAATGGGACATGGTTAAAAAGGTACTGGTATTTTTCCTGGCTGATAATAGGGCTGTTTTTACCGGGATTAGGGTGGATGGCTGGATTGCTCTTTGGAATGGCGCACAGGTGATATACAGAACGTAAAGGATAAGAGTGTCGGGCGGCATATAGGAACTCTTGAGAGAATCATTATGATGATATTCATTTCTATCCAGCAATTTTCGGCAGTTGGTCTGGTATTGACAGCCAAATCGATTGCGCGATTCGATAAAATACAAAGAGAACGGGATTTCGCAGAATACTATTTACTGGGAACTTTGTCAAGCACAATCTGTGCAGTTATCATTTCAATGGCATTTTAAACACTTCACTCATTCCTTTTCCCCCACATTTATGATAAGATAAAGAAAGCCCAAAATTTTCAATTAGCCAACAACAAAAGGAGCGACCATATGGAATACCGATACGACATCCCCGAGAGCTTCTGGAGCCTGTTTCGTTCCAGGAATCGGGATACCTACATTGGGGCTTTGCTTCGGATCAATGAAGAATACGAGTACAACAGCTATTTCCTGAGCCGGGAGATCTGCATTCAGGTGCTGCAGGACTTTCTGGCGGAGCAGCATTCTGTGGTCTGGCAGGAGGAGGACGAGACGGAGAGCGAGGCTTTGGAGACTCCGGCGGCACGGGTGCTGAACTGGCTTCTCAAGAAGCAATGGCTGAAGAAGCTGGAGGATTATTACAACCAGGTGACGAACATCATTATACCGGATTATGCAGCCATCTTTGTGGATGCCTTTGAGCGGCTGACCACGGAGAGCGAGGATACGGAAGTCTATATTCAGAACATCTATGCCATTCTTTTCTCATTCCTCAATGACCCAAGGGCCAACGAGAGCCTTCTGAAAACCGCACTGGTCAATACCAGGAAACTGAACAAATCCCTGCAGGACATGCTTCACAATATGGACAAATTCTTCGGAAGCCTTCTGGAAAAGAAGAACTATGGAGATCTCTTAAAGGAACATCTGGAAGGATACGTGGAGGAGATCATCAAGAAAAAATACCACATCCTGAAGACTTCGGACAATTTCTACCTGTACAAAAATGACATCAAGACCTGGATCGACCATCTGCAGCAGGATACCGGATGGATCGGGGAGATTGAGAGACGGGAACACCGTAAGGTGGACGAGGCGGAGGTCTTGAAGATGCTGGATGGGATCGACCGGGGGTTTCATGACATTGAGCACCGGCTGAACAATATGGACAAGGAGCACATGAAATATGTGAGGGCGACGGTGACCAGGCTGAACTATCTCCTGAATCAGGAGGGAGACAGCAAGGGGCTCATGATCCAGATCCTCAACGAGATCGCGAGAAGCAGCGACCGGGAGGAGAAGATCCGCCAGGTGGCTGGGAAATTAAATTTCTCCGCCTTTGATATTCTGTCGGATAAATCCCTTTACAAGAAGAGACGGAGCCGGAAGCGTTTTGCGGAGGAATTGAAAGCGGACGAGGAACGGCAGCCGGAGCTGTCCACAGAGGAAGTCTTGAGGCTGAACCGGATCCATAACCGTTACAGCAGGAAAGAGATTGAGGAATTCTTGGATGGGCGGCTTCGGAACGGACGCGTGGAGATGGAGAAAACGCCTGTGACCAATGAAGAAGAATTTGAAAAGCTGATTCTTGCCTACGATTACGCGATGAAAAAGGACAGCAAATATCAGGTGCTGGATACGGTGGAACGGGAGATTCAGACAGGACGGTACCAGTATCCGGCATTGATCTTCGTGAGAAGAAGAGGAGGAACCACATGATCACCTATTTTGAGGAACTCATGCAGGAGGAACAGGAGGAGCTTCGGGCCGTGATCCAGCTTCTGTACAGACAGACCTTCCTCCTGGAGCGGAAATATGACAAGAAAAGCAGGAGGCTGGTATTCAACAAAGATTACCGGGTGGCGGAGAGACATCTGCCCTTTATCCGGGAATATCTGGACATTGCCGGGATTGAACTGAAGGAAAATCCCCAGACCGGTCTTCTCTATATCCAGGGTGAGAATTTGATGGGGGACAAGCTTCCCAAGCTTGCCACCCTGTATCTTCTGGTGCTGAAGATCATCTATGATGAGCAGATGTCCGCGGCATCCACCAGCAGCAACGTCTATACGACCCTGGGAGACTTAAATGAGCGGCTTGGAAGCTTCGGGGTGCTGGACGCCCAGCCCTCCTATACGGAGAAAAAGCGGGCTTTGGCGCTTCTGAAAAAATATCAGATCATAGAGCCGCTGGACGGGATGGAGGAGCTGGACTTTGAGAGCCGCCTGTTGATCTATCCCAGCGTGAGCATGGTGCTTCTGGGGGATGACGCAAGGAGTATCCTGAATACTTTTGGAGAGGACAGGAACGATGACGACGAATAAAAAACATAAGTTTCAGGCGCTTTCCAGGATGTGCCTGAACAACTGGCATTACATAGACCGGAAAATCCTGAACTTTGACCGGGAGATCAACTTTTTTACCGGTCATTCGGGAAGCGGGAAGTCCACGATCATAGACGCTATGCAGATCGTACTTTACGCCAATACCGACGGAAGGGGATTTTTCAACAAGGCAGCCTCCGATGATTCTGACAGAACCCTCATCGAATACCTGAGAGGAATGGTCACCATCGGGGATGACAATGAGTTTTCCTATCTGCGGAACCGGAATTTTTCCAGCACCATTGTCCTGGAGTTCGAGCGGACAGACAATGGGGAGAAGCAGTGCATCGGCGTTATTTTTGACGTGGAGACGGCGACCAACGATATCTCCAGGCTGTTTTTCTGGCATGCAGGGCCGCTTTTGGAACATGAGTACCGTAAGGGCGGCAGGACGATGACCATAGAGGAATTGAAAACCTATCTCAAGGAACATTTTGAAAAGGAACGGATGTTCTTTACCTCCCACAACGAACGGTTCCGCAGGATCATGTATGAGGTGTACCTAGGGGGACTGGACATGGAGAAGTTCCCGCTGCTGTTTAAACGGGCGATTCCGTTCCGTATGAACGGGCGGCTGGAGGATTTTGTCAAAGAATACATCTGTACGGAACAGGATATCCACATCGAAGATATGCAGGAAAGTATCCTGCAGTACGGCAGGATGCAGAGAAAGATCGAAGACACTATGGCGGAGATCGAGCAGCTGACCAGGATCCGGAAAGCCTATGACGCTATGGAGGAGAAAAAGAAGCAGCAGGAAAAATATGCTTACTTTGTGGACCGCATGGAGATCCAAAACCTTCAGAGCCGCCTTTCGGAGATGAAAGACAAAGGAGAGTTTCTGAAAGAAGAACTCCAAAAACAACAGGTCAAGATCCGGGAAGAGGAAGCCGTTTCGGAAAGTCTGGAGAACAAAAGGGAGGAACTGCTGAAAAGGCTGCTCTCTACCGGGTACGAGGAGCTGAAGGAAACCTTGCGCTCCCTCAACGAAATCCTGGAAATCCGGGGAAAGAGCAAGGCGAAATGGGACCGGACGGCGCTTGGGTTAAAGGAATGGGAGGAACAGGAGGTCACCTCCAACGCCATCCTCTGGGATATCGAGAAATTCAGGAAGGGAACCATCACGCCTCTGGAGATCGAGAATCTGAAAAACGCTCTGGCAGACCTCCGCAAAGACATCGCCTTTGAGAAAAAAGAACTGGACGCTTCCGTGGAGGAGAAGCGGAAGGAACTTCGGAAAATCCGGGAAGAGATGGAGATCCTGGGTAAAGGGCAGAAGGCATATCCCAGGGAATTGAAGGATGCAAGGGAGCTCATTGCAAGGGAGCTGAATTCTACGGCGAGGAAACCGGTGAAGGTGGAGATCCTCTCGGACCTTCTGGATATTCGGGACGAGACCTGGCGCAATGCGGTGGAAGGCTATATGGGAAACAACAAGCTCGCCATCGTAGTGGAGCCGAAATATGCCAGGGAGGCAATGGAGATCTACCAGTCCCTGGACAAAAAGAAATATTTCCGGGTCGCCGTCCTGGATACGGAAAAGATCACCCAGAAGGAACATGAGGTCAAAGAGAACGCCCTGGCAGAGGAAGTGCTGGCGAAGGAGCCTTATGTGCAGGCATACATCCGTTTCCTCCTGGGAAATGTGATCAAGTGCCGGAATATCGACGAACTCAGGCAGCAGTCCATCGGCGTCACGCCCGACTGTATGCTGTACCACGGCTACCGGCTGACCCATATGAACCCGGACAATTATACGAAATGGGCATATATCGGCGCAGACAGTGTGAGAAGAAGGATGCGGGAGCTGGCGCGCCAGCAGAAAGAGCTGGAGGAAGCTTATGAGCCGCTGATTGCAGAACAGAAGAACTACGAAAGGCTGCTGGAACTGGAGGCTCTGGGGGAAACCACAGAGGAGTACGCTGTCTGGCAGGAGGATATCCGGGATATCGCCAGGAAAGAAAAGGAGAAAGCAAAGCTTAACGCCAGGCTTCAGGAGATCCTGGAAGGAGATGTCAAGTCCATTGAGGAGGAGCTTTCCAGGATCAAGGAGCGCCAGGAGGAACAGAAAAAGCTTCTGGACGAGTGGAAAAAGCTCACCTGGAAGAACCAGCAGGATCTGGAAAACCTGAACGGACAGTATCTAACCATCTCCGACGAACTGGCTGAGAAAGAGAGAGTCTTTGTACAAAAGGAAGAATTCGAGCCTGAGCTTCAGGAATTCCTGAGTACGAGAAAGACGGAGAACTACGGGAAATTCAGGGATCATTTCACCGGTCTTCTGAACAAGGCTTCGGAAGAGCGGATCCAGGCATTCGACCATCTGAAGAACGTGAGGTTAGATTATCTGAAGAACTATCCCAACCGTTCCTTCCCGCCGGAGAAGGAAGAAAACACGCCCTATGACGAACTGCTTGAGAAGCTGGAGTGCTCCGATCTCTCCGTCTACCGGGAGAAGGCTATGGAGCAGGCGAAATCAGCGGTGGCACATTTCAAGGAAGATTTCATGCTGAAGATCCGAAGCGCCATCAAGGAAGCCATGCAGCGGAAAGATGAGCTGAACAAGATCATCAGCAAGCTGGACTTCGGAAAGGACAAATACCAGTTCATTTTCACAAAGAATAAGGGACCGGACGGAAAGTTCTACGATATGTTCATGGACAAGGATCTGGAGGTAGATCCCACGAAGCTTGGCGGGGATATGGATCATCAGATGAACCTGTTTACCGTGATGCATGAGAACCAGTACGGGGATCTGATCAATGAACTGATCTCCATCTTCATCCCGCCGGAAAACGCCACCGGCGAGGAACTGGAGGAAGCGAAGCGGAACATGGCGAAGTATGCGGATTACCGGACCTACCTATCCTTTGATATGCAGCAGACCATCCGGAGGGATGAGGAGGAACCCATCAAGATCCAGCTCAGCAAGATGATCAAGAAGAACTCCGGCGGCGAAGGGCAGAATCCCAGATATGTGGCGCTTCTTGCCAGCTTTGCCCAAAGCTACCGGATCGGGATGTCGCCGAAGCTCCTTCGCAATCCCACCATGCGTCTGGTCATCCTGGACGAGGCGTTTTCCAAGATGGACGGGGAGAAGGTGGCGAGCTGTATCCGCCTGATCCGGGATCTGGGCTTCCAGGTCATCATCAGCGCCACCAACGACAAAATCCAGAATTATCTGGAAAACGTGGACCGTACCTTCGTGTTTGCCAATCCGAACAAAAAGAGTATCTCCATCAAGGAGTTTGGAAAAACGGAGTTTGTCCAATTATCGGAAGAGATCAGGGAATGAGGACACGATCTGCAATCCGGCTGGGTATTTGACCCTCGCGGCAGAAATGAACGGCAGATATTGGAATCAGGAATTGAGTCAAGAAACATATGAATAGGGGGAATTCATAGTATGACACTGGCGGAAACGATCATCAGGAAATGCGAGAGAAGCAGCAGGGACTGGAAAAAGGGAGAAAGCGGAAACCGTACCTACTATATCCAGCAGGAGGATTACGATGCCATCGGAAGGAAAGCGCTGTTTGAGGAAGTGGAAACTCTGAAAAGGGAAGGGATATTGACAGAGGTGCGGTGGTATCAGACGGGTATAGAGCTGGAATGGGTACGGTATTCCTTGTCTGCACTGCCAAAACTGTATGAGCGGGCAGGAATCGAGCCAAAGGGAAAGCGGCTGGAGGAGGCGAGGGCTTTCTTTCAGCAGGTATTCCGGGGGATCCACTCTCCCTGGCTTTTGAAGTACGGGCAGGAGCTGTTTGCCCGCATTGAGGAAGGGAAGATGCCCAAGGAGATGGGGCAGGAAGAGTGGTTCGATCTCCTAAGAAGGGTGGATCAGCTTCGGGAACCCACCTACAAACGGATCTTCAGCAATGGGTGCTTTCGGGATTCCAAGCGCTTTGAGCGGCAGTATCAGAAACGGTTGGTTCAGCTGGCGAGAAAATACTGGGATGTGATTGAGGATGAAATGAGTGATACGGAGGTTCTGTCGGAGCTGAATCTGGAGAGCTATTCCCAGGAGCTTTGCTTCAAGGGCAACCTGCGGCTGATCCTAAACGGCACGGAACTTGACATGGGATGTTTCCGCCAGGGAGCGGTGCTGAACAGTGAGACGTTGAAAACCATCGGGATTTGTGGAAAACAATCCATCAAAAAGGTCATCACTGTGGAAAACAAAGCGAATTATATGGCAATGCCTTACGAACAGGGCAGCCTGATCCTGTTCTGCCACGGATATTTCACGCCGCTGGAGCGGAAATTCCTGATCCGATTAAGGCAGATCCTGCCGGAAGATACACAGTACCTTCATACGGGAGATCTGGATTACGGCGGCATTCGGATTTTTGGCTGGATCAGAAAGCAGGTTTTTCCCGAAGTGAGACCGTTTCGGATGGACCGGGAGACATTTCTGCGCTTTCAAAGTTATGGTGAGCCGATGGATGACGGGAAGCTGGAAAAATTGAGGCAGGTCAAGGAACCTCTGTTGGAGGAATTGAAAGAAATGATCCTTACCACCGGGCTTGCCATCGAGCAGGAATGCTTCTGCCTGGAAAAAAATGGCTCAATGTGCTAAAATAAGGAAAAATCAGGTGGCGAGGAGGAAGTTTCATGGAGTGGAAGGATAAATGCATATTGGCGCTGAGTGATTATTATTGTTTTGTGTCAATGATACATAAGAACAGGTTTATCACGCTGTTCCGCAAATATCAGGATGTACCTTTTTTTAACAGACAGGTAGCGAAGGTCCTGGTATTGATTTCCTGGAACCAGGATAAAATGAACCGATTCGAAAAGATGGTAGAAGAAATGATGGAGGAAAGCAAGGATCGGGGAGAACGCGATCTGTCCTATATGCTGGAACGTCTGAAAAACCGGAGACCTTTGGAGGGCGCGAACGACAGGGTTCTCCTGGATATGGCGATTGAATTTCTGGAAAAGCCAGGTCAGACTCCGGACGAGAGCTGTCTGATGAAGCTGTCCAGGGTGTGGCTGCCTGTGGGCGACTGCGCGCTTCATGCAAGTGAGATCATCGACAGACTGTAAGGGCGGGCGGTGAGACGAAAAAAGAGGAATCCCGGCTGCCAGATCCTGAAAAAGAGGGTTCTGGGGCGGATAGGGCCAGGCATATATTGTCCTAAGATCATCTGGAGGCATGGCAGACATGGGATTTCTCGTATTCATTTCCGCATATATCATACCGTTTGTGATCTTTTATGTAGTAGGCTATGGTCTCTTGAAAAAGAAAAATGTGTATGAGCTGTTTACAAGAGGGGCTATGGATGGATTTCGCACGGTTCTTGGGATCATGCCTACCCTGGTGGGGCTTTTGGTAGCGGTTGGAGTTTTGCGCGCATCGGGATTTTTGGATATGCTGGGAGAGCTTCTGAAAGGAGTTCTGAGCTATGCCGGGTTCCCTTCGGAGGTGGTGCCGCTTGCCCTGGTGAGAATGTTTTCCAACAGCGCTGCTGCCGGGCTTTTGCTGGATCTGTTCGGTTCCTATGGTCCTGATTCTTATGTGGGAATACTGGGGGCGCTTTTGATGTCCTCGACGGAGACGATTTTTTATACCATGAGCATTTATTTTATGAGTGTGAAGGTGAAAAAAACCAGATATACGTTGGCTGGAGCTCTTTTGGCTACGCTGGGAGGAGCTGCGGCAAGCACGGTTTTAGCCGGCTGGATAAAGTGACCATCGTTTGATGGTCTTTTTTTTATGGAATTTTTAAAACTTTTTTCTTGATTTTCCCAAAATGTGACTGAAATGTGATCGGCATCCTCTAAACTGTATTTGTATCAAGGAGAAAAGGCGATCTGTCTATGGTCAACGCCTGTTCGGAATGCCTGATACATACAGAAAGAAAATGACAGATAGAAAGGCGGCGATGGGAAAAGAAATGGATAAAAAAGGATGTACCTTTATTTTGGAAATCAAAGATACCCAGTCCCAAAGCTGGCAGGGAAAGATCAAGTGGATTGAAGGCCAGAAAGAAGAAACCTTTCGCAGCGTTCTAGAGTTAATTTCTTTATTGGATTCAGTGATTATAACTGATACAAAGAAGGAAATGAGTCATCCACTAAAGAGAGGGGAGGAAGAAATCCCCCAAATATGCAGCGGTATTTAGCCGATCATCATAAACCAGTAAGCCAGAGAAGGAGGATTACACATGGAAAAGGCAAGAAAGTGGAAACGAGTCATAGCAATCATGTTGACTGTGGCAATGATTTTCCAAAACGGCGCCAGCGTAACAGCGGCAGGCGACCTCAATGGAGTGCCTGAGACGACTGCCGAAAGCAATGCGCAGGCAGAGAGTGAAGCAGCCGCAAAAGCGGAGAGCGAAGCACAGGCAAAGGCGGAAAGTGAAGCAGCCGCAAAAGCGGAAAGCGAAGCACAGGCAAAGGCGGAAAGCGAAGCAGCCGCAAAAGCCGAGAGCGAAGCAGCTGAAAAAGCTGAGAGCGAAAAACAGGAAGCGGATCAAAAGCAGACCGAGGATCAGGCAGAGAGCGAAACCAAGGCTACCGAAGCAGCCGAGGAAACAAAGCCGGTTACCTACCGGGTAAGCTTCGAACAGAATGCTTCCATTCACGGAACCATCTATGTAGATCAGGCGGAAGTAAATGTTTCTTCCTATTATAAAGAGGTAGAACAGAATCAGACCTTTAAGTTCACCGTGACAGCCAGCGAAGGCTATGAGGTGGAATATGTTCGCCTGGACAACGTGGATCTGCCGAAAACTCAGGTGGAGAATGAATATCAGATTCCCAATGTAACCAAGGACAGCCAGATCGTAGTCAGCTACAAGGAAGTTCCCCAGGAAGTGACGGAGAGCAGCGAAGCTTCCGAAACGGAAGCAGCGGAGACTGAGACCGATGAAGCGACCGAGGAGAACACCGCACCGGCAGTAGAAAATCTGGTAACCTTCCAGGCAGAGAATGCAGTCATCACAGTAAACGGAACAGAAGTAACCGACGGCACCGCAATGGCACAGGACGGCAAGATCGTGTTCACCGTAGTTCCGGCAGACGGATTCGAAGTGACGGAAGTGCTGGTAGATGGAAGTATCCCGGCAAGAACAACCGGAAATGCGAACGAGTACATCATCGAAGGGATCCAGACGGATGCTACGATCGTGAGTGTGAGTACGCAGGCGGTTGAGACGGAAACAGAAACTGAAACAGAGACAGTAGTGGAAACCGAGACTGAGGTTGAAACGGAGACGGAAACGGAAGTTGAGACAGAAACAGAAACTGAGACAGAGACCGAGGCAGCAATGCCAGCTCAGACATTTACCCAGACGGCAGGAGATACTGTTGTTACCGTAAACGCACCGGAAGGAGCGTTCCCGGAAGGGACGACCATGAATGCGGTTCCAGTAGCAGCTGAGACAATTGTGGCAGCTATGGAAGAGCAGTTGGCGGAAGAAGGAAAAGAAATCGTTGATGTCGTGGCAGTAGATATTACTTTCTATGATGCAGACGGAAATGAAATACAGCCGGCTGTTGATGTGGAAGTTTCCTTTGGCAATGCAGCAGTCAGCGAAGAGGCAGAGGAAGCAGCGATTTATCACATTGATGATGCGGCAAACGCAGAGGTGGTAGCGGAGGTTGCTCCGGAGGATACGGAGGTTACGTTTCAGGCTGAGTCCTTTTCTACCTATGCGAAGGTAGCGACGACGGCGGTGGATGATGGGATTAGTACGCTTGCTGATTACGATTACACAGTGGAAGTCAGTGAAAGCGAAACAGTGGAAGGTACAAGGGGGCGATATTCAAGTAATGGGCATAACTGGGAAATAACTGAAGGTACAGATATAATATCTATTTCTCAAAGTTCCGGCTATAGTGTGACAGTGACTGGAAAGAAAGTTGGAACGGCGACTATAGAGCATGGCTATTATAACAATCAGCGAAGATATGTTACGGAAACAATCAGTGTTGAAGTAATCCCATTTTCTGGTTATACTATAACGTTCAACTTAAATGG
>DVFT01000168.1 GCA_018713105.1 Candidatus Limivivens merdigallinarum
ATGGCTTTGCTGGGATATCCGGCAGAAGCTGTGTATCAGATGAAGGGGCTTCTTAGGAAATTAAAAGGGGAAAAGGGACTTTATTACCATAAATGGGATGAAAAATCAAAGGATTGGACCAGAAAACTGGAATGGGGAATTGGAAATGGATGGATTCTGACCGGGCTATTGAGATTGTATACGGCCTTGCCCCAAAACGATCCGGAGAAAAAAGAAATATTAAAAGAATACAGGGAATTGTTGGATGCAATCTTAAGCTGCGAAAATGAGGATCATTTGTTTCATGACATCCTAGATGATGCGAAAACTTTTTTAGAAACAGAGATTTCGGAGATGGTTGCATATGCAATCTATCGCGGGGTAGAAGAAGGGGTACTGGAAAATTCTTATTTATCCAGGGCAGATGCAATCCGTGAGGCAATTCATCAGAAAGTTGATGAATTTGGAAGGCTGCAAGACAGTTCCAGTTCTCCCTATTTTTTGGAACCGGGTACTTCCGTGGAAAGCCAGGCGCACTTTTTGATGATGGAGCAGGCATACCGTAAGGCGAAACGTTAGGCAAGAAGAGGAGATGGCAAGTGTGAAGGCGGATCAATTGCGGACAGATAAAAAAAGAGTAACAATCAATGATGTAGCACATTTAGCAGGGGTAGTCCCAAGCACAGTATCCCATGTGTTAAACCAGACTGCGTCGATTTCGGAGGAAACAAGGAGCCGGGTATTACGTGCAGTGGAGGAATTGAATTATTCTCCCAATGCGTCAGCCAGAGCTCTTCGGCAAAAAAGAACACGCTTAATCGGGGTGGCAGTCCAGGATATTTCCAGCGAATTTTATGCGAGATGTGCGGCAAGTATTCTGGAAGAGGCACGGAAAGATTGTTATTGCGTATTGTTATGCGATGCCGCCTTTGATAAAGAGAACTTAAAAAAAGGAGTTATGACACTGATTGAACGGCGGGTAGACGGGTTGATTTTTATCGGCGGAGGAAACGACGAAGAAATTATCCGGGAAGCACAAAATGCCGGGGTTCCCATTATTATGGGCGACAGGCATTTCGAAGATTTCCCATCCGTAGAATTTGATAACAGAAATACAGTTAGGAAACTGGTAAAGCTATTGTGGAAAGCCGGTTACCAAAATTATACTTATGCAAGCGAACCTACCAAAATCCAAGGAAATTTGAGGGAACGGTACGAGGGATTCCTCGAGGGATTGAGAGAATGTGGAGCGTCCGGAGAACAGATTAGGGTAGTATTTGATGAAAGACTGCATAAAGAAAAAATCAAAGGAAGTTTCCAGATTTTTGAAAATTTGATCTCCCAAACGGAAGATAAGGAAGGGACAATGGTTTATGTAACTTCCAATGACTTAATTGCATATGGGATTTTAGCGGCGGCAGAAAAGAAGGGGATTCCTATCCCGGGAAAACTGGCAGTAGTAGGTTTTGACAATATACAGCTTTCTGAATATTATGTGCCAGGGCTGACTACGATAGCACAGGATGAAAAGCTGTTAGGCAGAAACTGTTACCAGCTTTTTAAAAAGGTAATCCATGGACAGGTTCAGGAGCGCCACATTGTATTGGAACAACAAATTATAGGAAGAGAATCCGCAATCCTGCCGCTTGATGGAATAAAAGAAAGCAAAGGACGGTGAACCGCAAGTATGAAATTTGGAATTGACAAAAAAGAGATAAAACCCATTGGTCTTGGGTGCTGGGCGATCGGGGGGCAGTTTTTTGACCTGGGAGCGCCGGCAGGCTGGGGAGATGTGAAGGACGAGGTATCCTTGGACGCATTGCGGCAAGGGATTGAGATGGGGGTGTCCCTGATTGACACTGCCAATATTTATGGGGCAGGGCACAGTGAGAGGCTGGTAGGCGAGGCGATTAAAGGCAGGAGAGACCAGGTCATCCTGACGACCAAATTTGGGATTCTTTGTGATGAAATGACAAAGACAACCACGGGACAGATTGAGACGGAAGAGGATATCCGTTCTTCCTGCGAAGCATCCTTACGGCGGCTGGGCACAGATTATATTGATGTGTTCCTTTTCCATCTGGGGGATTACCCGAAAGAAAAAGCCCCTATGGTGAGGGAAACGCTGGAAAAATTGGTGAAAGAAGGAAAAATCCGTTCCTATGGATGGTCTACCTCTGATCCGGAAAGGGCGGCGATCTTCGCGGAGGGCGCGCATGCGGGGAGCATGGAATTTGCCCTGAATGTGATGGAAGACGATGAAGGAATGGTGGAGTTCTGCAAAAGGGAAGGAGTATCGGCAATCTGCCGTTCTCCTTTGGCAATGGGGCTTTTGACAGGAAAATACAACAAACATACGGTGATGCCGGATCAGGATCTCAGGGGAAAGAACGCCCCGCCCTGGATGAACTATTATATTGACGGACGCCCCAATGAAGTCTTTCTGGACAAACTGGACGCGATCCGGGAGATTCTGACTTCCAAGGGGAGAACCCTTGCCCAGGGCTGTATTGCCTGGGTACTGGGAAGAGGAGGACACTGCATCCCGATTCCAGGCTTCAAAACCCCAGGGCAGGTAGAGGAAAATGTAAAAGCTGTGGAGTTTGGGCCGCTTCTTCCCCGGCAGATGGAAGAAATCGATGAAATTTTGGGACGGGACTGAGAACTTTCCGAAATCCCCAAAAGCGTATATAGTAAAAAAGGGACAACCCTGTAAGCTCGGGATATGGAAACATCTGGATGCTAAAGGGTTGTCTCTTTTTACTCCAATGCGATAGAAAAACGTGCGGTCAGACTTCGGTGTGCGCCTGGTCAAACTCTTCCAGGATTCTCAGGCTGCTGCTGGTACCGATCCTTTCAGCGCCGGCATCGATCATGGCTTTGCAGGTTTCCCAGGAGCGGATACCTCCGGCAGCTTTTACCTTGACGTCTGGACCGACGGTTTCTTTCATGAGCTTCACGGCTTCCACAGTTGCGCCAAAGGTGCCGAATCCGGTGCTGGTTTTGATAAAGTCCGGTTTTACTTCACGGGCGATTGCTGCCACTTCCTTGATTTCCTCATCGGTGAGATAGCAGATCTCAAAGATGACCTTGCACAATACCTTTCTGGAATGGCAGGCGTCCACGATCTGCTGCATTTCGTCGCGGATGTATGCAAGGTTTTTGTTTTTCAGTTCCCCGATATTGATGACGTAGTCAATTTCATCGGCGCCGTTTTCGATGGCGTTGATGGTTTCAAAAACCTTTGCGGCAATGGTCGTCTGCCCTAAAGGGAAGGAGATGGCTGCCCCTACATGGACATCCGTACCTTGCAGCAGTTTTTTGCAGAAGGCCACGGGAGAAGAATTGATGGCGACCATGGCGAAATGTCCGTCTTTTGCTTCCTGGCAGAGGGTGGACAGCATAGCTTCATCTGCAAAAGCTTTCAGGTTTGTGTGGTCAAAGAGCCGGCAGAGCTCTTCCCGGGTGATCGTTTCACTGTGATACATAATCGAGAATCCTCCTTATAGATCATGGCTTTTATCAGGGACGCGGATAGACGACGATCCCTTTTTTGGCAATTTTCCGTTCCTCAAGCTGCTTGAATGCGTCCAGGATGTGGTCGAACTCAAAATAGTCCGAAATGTAATCCTTCAGGTCGATGACGCCTGTTTTCAGCCAGGAAAGGATCTGGTTCGTAGCTTCCCCTTCCTCAGCTTTCGACGGAAACTGCTGGAACTGCAGCTGCCAGTTGTAGGGCGCTTTGCTCCAATCAAGGTTCAGCTCACAGGTGGGGGCGATGCCATAACAGCAGATTTTCCCGGCATCGGTAATATATTCCATTGCCTGGTTGATCAGAGAAAGCATTCCCACAGCATCCAGGACGTATTGGACGCCGTCGGGGCAAATTCCCCGGATCGTTTCCTTGACATCCACCTTAGCGCTGTTGAACGCGTAATCAGCGCCCTTTGCCAGGGCATCGTCAAGCTTGCCGTCCACAATGTCAAAGGCTATGATGGGGTGGACGCCCAAAAGGGACAGAAAACGGATAAAGGTCTGCCCTACAGGACCGCAGCCGAAGACGGCGACGCTTTGGTTTTCTCTGATCCCAAAGCGTTTGATGGAACTTAAGACCTCCCGGAGCGTCACAATCATGGCTGCGTCCACAGGATCGACAAAATCCGGCAGGATTGTCTGGGCAAACGCACATTCCGGAACGCCAGAACCGTAAGCGGCGGGATCATTGACAATTCCGTATTCGCTGAAAGCGCCCCAACCGGAACCTAAATTCCCATAGAGTTCCGGGTTTGGATCCACAAAGGGAAGCAGGACTTTATCCCCCGGGCGGAAGGAGGTAACCTCGCTTCCAACTTCCACGACTTCGCCTACAGCCTCATGGCCGAGCATGATCGGATAATCCTTCTTTGTGTACCCTTTAAATGTGTGGTGGATGAGCTTGGCATCCGTCCCATTGCAGATTCCGCAGCTAATGGTACGCACCAGAGCCTGTTTGGATGAATATTTGGGGATGGGAACCTCATGCAAGGAGAGGGAGCCATCCTTTTCTACCACTAATGTTTTCATAAGATTTTCCTCCTTTGGCTGTATGCCAATATATGTTTGTAATGTTACTATGTAGTATCATAACAAACTTTGCAAGAAAAATCCAGTGGAAAATAAAAAAAATTATGGCGGAGGGGATATTGCCGGGTATAACTATCTATGTTACAATAATACGAAATACGGATAAAAGCTGAAAATAAGGAGGCTGCCATGATACTGGAGGAAGGGAAAATCAACAAATCGATTCCTGTTCCCATGTATTTTCAGTTAAAAGAGCTGATCATGGGAGAGATCAAAAACGGCAATTACAAAGAGGGAAGTATGATACCTACAGAAAAAGAAATCAGCGATTTTTATAAAATCAGCCGTACCACTGTGCGCCAGGCGATCACGGAGCTGGTACAGGAGGGATGGCTCTACCGGATGAAGAGCAAGGGAACCTTTGTCGCCAGAAAGCGTTTGAACCAGGATTTTATACAGAATCTTGAAAGCTTTGATACGCAGATCCGCAAGTCCGGGGCGGTGCCAAGCACAGAGGTTTTGGAATTCCGTGTGGTTCCTGCGACGGGAAAGGTGGCGGAAAAGCTCCAGATCCCGGAGAAATCCAAGGTAATCTATCTCTACCGGAAGCGGTTCGCCGATGCACAGCCGATTGTGGTGGTGGAGACCTATCTTCCCTATGAAAAATGCGCGTTCCTCATGGAACGGAACCTTTATGAGGAATCCCTTTACAAAAACCTGTCAGATTTTGAGGAGACGAAGATTTATGGGGTAAAGCGTATGGTGGAGGCGGTGGAGGCGACCACCAACGACGCAAAGCTTATGGGAATTAAGAAAGGGAAGCCTATCCAGTTTTTTGAAACCGTCGGATACAATGTATTCGGCCAGCCCATCGAATATTCCCTGGCACGCTACCGGGGAGATTCCAGCCGGTTTGAAGTCACTACGATTATGGCGGATGATAAAGGGTTGGCCATATGACGGGGAACAATAGAATCAGTTGGCAAAAAGACGGACGCTGTGGCGTTCGTTTTTTTGCGTGAAAAGGTTGGCCTTATGATTGACTTTCATGGCTGATTTTGTTATAATGTTACTACATTACAAAGATATAAAAATGGGAGGAAATGAAGTTTGAAACAAGAAAGTAGAGGTAAACCACCAAAAAAGTGTATAGCAAACAAGCCACCCGAAAAGTAGCAATCAGCGGGTGGAAACAACTGCAAAATATAAAGAATAG
>DVFT01000169.1 GCA_018713105.1 Candidatus Limivivens merdigallinarum
GCTGCCAGAAACACCCCACAGCCCGTCAAAACCAAGAAAAAATCCCAGAAACAAAACTCAGAAAAATCCATTCTCCTACCACCCCACCCTCCCATACACAGGCTTTTTCATCGCTGCTAGTACAGCGTTTCGCAAATAACTACACCAAATCGCTTGCCTGCTTTCCCGATTGCACGAGTCAAAAAGCCTCGACGTAGCCCGCTACGCCTGCGTTTTTTGACCCGCACACTCGAAAAAGCATTCTGCGCGATTGGTCCAGTTATTTGTCGAACGCTGTACTAGAATATCAGGTTCTCCCCCACAAACCCTCCTTGCCGCCGGAAATCCCCCCAAAAGATACCCCGACCTAAATTCCTCCCAGAATAAAGAAAAATGATTGCCATCCCCCAAAAAACAGCGTATAGTGGAAGAAAACCGACAAAGGAGACCAGTGTTTATGAGACCATATGAACGTTTTATCAAATATGCCATGATCCCTACGGCGAGCAACGAGAACAGTGCTGCCGTGCCATCCACCCAATGCCAGTTCAACCTTGCCCATGTGCTGGTGGACGAGCTTCTTGCCATGGGGGTGAGTGATGCCAGGGTCAATGAGAAATGCTATGTCTACGCCACCATCCCGGCGACAGAAGGATATGAGGACAAACCAGCTATCGGCTTCATCGCCCACATGGATACTGTATCTGATTTTGCAGACAAGCAGGTTCAGCCGGTGATCCACAAGAACTATGACGGAGGCGATTTAAAGCTGGGAAACAGCGGAAGGACGCTTGAGGTAGCTCTCTTTCCCCATCTTCCGTCCTTAAAAGGAAGGACACTGATCACCAGCGAAGGAGACACCATCCTCGGGGCTGATGACAAGGCAGGCGTGGCAGAAATCATGTGCCTTGCTGAGAAGCTGATGAACCAGGAATTCCCCCATGGGAAAATCTGCATCGGCTTTACACCGGATGAGGAGGTGGGAAACGGAGCGGAATTCTTTGATGTCAAAGGATTTGGAGCCGAGTTTGCCTACACCGTGGACGGCGGAGCCGAGAATGAGATTGAATATGAAAATTTCAACGCTTACAAGGCAGATATCGAGGTTGCAGGCTTCAACATCCATCCGGGAAGCGCTAAGGACAGAATGGTAAATGCCTCCCTGGTGGCGATGGAATTCAACGCCATGCTGCCGGAAGGACAGACACCCAGGGAGACAGAAGGCTATGAAGGCTTCTACCATTTAGACAAAATGAGCGGAACCGTAGAAAAGGCACATCTCTCCTATATCCTCCGGGATCACGACAGTGGGGAGATGGAGCGGAGAAAAGCAGTACTCCAGGAGATTGCCCGCAAACTGAATGAAAAATACGGAGAAGGCACGGTGAAGGTGACACTGAAAGAACAATACCGCAACATGAAAGAATGCATTCAGGAAAATTTTCATCTCATTGAGAATGCCTTGACGGCTGTGAAGGCTTCCGGTGTGGAGCCCATGGTAGTTCCTATCCGCGGGGGCACAGACGGGGCACGTTTAAGCTTCATGGGACTGCCCTGCCCGAATCTGGGGACGGGAGGATATGCCTTCCACGGACCTTATGAGCATATTACGGCAGAAGGCATGGACATCGCCCTTAATAACCTCTGTGAGATTGTGAAGCAGTACAGCAAATAGGGGTGGAGTAAGATGGCAAAAGAGACGAAAACCAATGCGATGAGGATCCTGGATCGGAATCACGTTCCTTATGAGATCATCCAGTACGAATGCGATGAATTTATCGATGGGCTGCATACTGCGGAAAAGACCGGAGCGCCGGTGGAACAGTCCTTTAAGACTTTGGTGGCACAGGGAAAAACGGGGAATTACTATGTCTTCGTCATCCCCATTGCCGAGGAGGTAGACCTGAAGGCAGCGGCAAAGGCGGTGAGTGAGAAATCCGTTGAAATGATCCATGTAAAGGATATCACAAAGGTGACCGGATATGTGCGGGGCGGCTGCAGCCCGCTGGGAATGAAAAAGCAGTTTCCTACCGTTATTCATGAGAGCGCCCGGGAATATCCGGAAATTTACGTGAGCGGAGGAAGGCTTGGAACGACCATTAAGGTTGATCCCAAGGCGCTTGCAGGGGTGGTTCAGGCTGCTTCTGAAGATATTATCAGGAAATAAAGATTGATTAACAAAAATTTCATAGAAATTTTCAAGCCATTCTCGGTTTCCTATGGTAAAATAAAAGAATAAAGGCGTCAAAAGGTATTTTGACGCCATGATACTACGGATTGCTCCGTGCTAACGCACTCCCGCAAGACCTTTTGACACTTGTATCATAAAATTAACAGAACACAATAGGGGCGGATGGCTATGGATAACGAATATGTAAAACTGGAACAGGTAACCAAGATCTATAAAATGGGAGAAGTGGAGATCCACGCGGTAGACGGCGTGGATTTCACCATTCGAAAAGGAGAATTTGTTGTGGTCGTGGGTCCTAGCGGAGCCGGGAAGACGACGGTTTTGAACATTCTCGGAGGAATGGATACGGCGACCAGCGGGCGCGTCCTGGTGGATGGCAAAGATATCGCCAAGTATTCCCAAAGGCAGCTTACGGGCTATCGCCGCAATGATATTGGTTTCGTTTTCCAGTTTTATAATTTGGTGCCGAATCTGACGGCGCTGGAGAATGTGGAGCTTGCCATGCAGATCTGCCGCAATCCGCTGGATGCCAGGGAAGTGCTCAGGGAAGTGGGTTTGGAGGAGCGGATGAAGAATTTTCCGGCTCAGCTTTCAGGCGGTGAGCAGCAGAGAGTTTCCATAGCGAGGGCTTTGGCGAAGAACCCAAAGCTTTTGCTTTGCGATGAGCCTACAGGTGCCTTGGACTACCAGACAGGCAAGGCAATCTTGAAGCTTCTCCAGGACATGTGCAGAGAGAGGGGAATGACGGTCATCGTCATCACACATAACTCAGCGATCGCCCCGATGGCAGACCGTGTCATTAAGATCAAGAATGGCCGTGTCTCGAAAATGTACCAGAATGAGTCTCCTGTTTCCGTGGAGACGATCGAATGGTAGGAAAATGGTGAGAACATGAAGAAACGAGCGCTGAGAAAAGATTTTTATATGGAGATCCGCAGGACCTTTAATCGCTTCATTTCCATATTTCTGATCGTTGCACTGGGCGTTGCGTTCTATTCAGGCATTCAGGCATCTGCGCCGGACATGGAGGCTTCGGGTGATGCCTATTTTGATAACTATGGGCTGATGGATCTCAAGGTAGTCGGTACACTTGGCTTGACAGATGACGATGTGGAGAGCCTGTCTGCGCTGGAGAGCATTGAGAAGGCGGAAGGGGCGTACATGACGGATGTCCTGTATGGGACTGCCGAGAGCCAGCAGGTTCTCCATGTGGAATCCCTGACGGAAGAATTCCAGAGCCTTCAGGTTCTTGAGGGCAGCCTTCCGGAGAATCCCGGGGAATGCTTTCTGGATGAAAGCTTCGCCCTGAGCCAGGGAATCCAAGTGGGTGATGAGATTACTATCAGCGAGGATGTGGAAAATGAAGAGGACGAGGTTCTGAAAAACCATACCTATACGGTATCAGGGATCGGAGCCAGCCCGGTCTATATCTCGTTCAACAGAGGGAATACCACCCTGGGTTCCGGGCAGGTGGGAGGCTTTTTGTACGTTCTTCCAGAAGATTTTGATATGGAAGTCTATACACAGATTTTCCTGGAAGTGGCAGGAGCCGCCAAGGAAGCGGCATTTTCGGATGAGTATGAGAGCCTGATCGACCAGGCAATCGAAGAAGTGGAAGGAATAGCCGGGGAACGCTGTGACGTGCGTTATCAGGAAGTCACAGACGAAGCGAACCAGAAGATCGCAGATGCAGAAGCCGAGCTTGAGGACGGCAGGGCAGAAGCCCAGCAGAAGATCGACGACGCAAAACAGGAGATTGCGGACGGAGAACAGGAGCTTGAGGATGGCAGGGCAGAGGTAGAGGACGGCAGGGCACAGATTGAGGACGCAAAGGCTGAGCTTGAGGATGGCAGGGCCGAGCTTGAGAACAGCCGCGCCGAGCTTGAATCAAACCGGCAGACGCTGGAAGATTCCAAGGCGCAGCTCTCTTCCGGGTGGCAGCAGCTGGAGGATGGCAAAGCCCAGTTCGCCCAGGCGGAAAGCGAGTACAATGCCCAGGCAGCGAGTGCAAACCAGGAGATCAGCGATGGAGAGAGCCAGATCGCATCAGCAAAACAGGAATTAAATAAAGGACAGCAGGAATATGAGCAGGGGCTGGCAGATATCGAGGCTGCGCTCCGTGACATTGACGACCAGCTGGCAGCGGCGGAGCTGGAGATTGCCAATGGCGGTGAAAATCGTGATCAGGTAGCTGCACAGTACGAGGAGACAATCACGCAGCTGACAGCAGCCCGTACCCAGCTGGTGGCACAGAAGGAAGCGCTTGCGGATACCAAGGCAGAGCTGGACGCAGGCTGGGCGGAAGTGGAAGCCAATGAGGAGAAGTTAAGCGCTGCAAAGCAGGAATTATCCGATGGAGCTGCCCAGATCGAGGCCGCCCGTTCGGAGCTGGCTTCCCAGGAAGCCGCGCTTGCCAGCGCCCAGGCTCAGGTGGATGAAGGAGAACAGCAGCTCAACGACGGTTATGCCCAGCTGGAAGAAGGGGAACAGGAGCTTGCTGACGCAGAAGCTGAGATTGAAACCTCCGAGTCCGAGCTCGCCGATGCGGAAGCCACCATCGCGGAGAATGAGCAGAAGCTGGAGGATGCGAAGGCGGATCTGGCAGAAGGCGAACAGGAGATGGAGGACGAGATCGCAGACGGGGAACAGAAAATCCAGGATGCGAAGGATGAACTGGCAGAGATCAAAGAACCGGAATGGACGGTTTCCCAGAGGATGGACGATTCGGATTATTCCGGATATGGGGATAATGCAGACCGTATGAGAAATATCGGTAAAGTATTTCCAGCGCTGTTTTTCCTGGTGGCTGCTTTGATCAGCCTCACTACCATGACCAGAATGGTAGAGGAAGAACGTACGCAGATTGGAACGCTGAAAGCGCTGGGCTACGGCAAAATATCCATTATGGGGAAATATGTGGCCTATGCCCTCTTTGCCACCCTGGGAGGAAGCATTGTGGGCGTGCTGTTCGGTGAGAAGGTACTTCCTTATGTGATCATTGAGGCATATGGCATCATGTATCCTTATATGGACAGCATGGTGCTGGATTATCAGTGGGATTTTGCGGCAATTGCCACAGCCTTGTCCGTACTGTGTACCATGGCGGCAACCTTGAGCGCCTGCTACCGGGAACTGCAGTCTACGCCGGCTTCCTTGATGCGGCCGCCTTCCCCCAAGGAAGGGAAAAGGGTGCTGCTGGAATACATTCCGTTTATCTGGAAACATTTGAGCTTTACCTGGAAATCAACCGTCCGGAATCTCTTCCGGTATAAGAAACGTTTCCTGATGACCATCTTCGGCATCGGCGGCTGTATGGCGCTCCTTCTGGTAGGGTTCGGGCTTCGTGACTCCATTTTGGATATTGCGGTTCTCCAGTACGACCAGATCCAGACTTATGACGGAATCCTGGTGCTGGATGAGGATGCCGCGGAGGAGGAACGTGCCTCCCTGCTCACAGAGCTTCAGGAGAATGATCAGGTGACAGATTTCCAGGAAGTCTATATGAAAAATTTGACGATGGAGAGTGTGGAGGCAAGCTGCGACATCTATCTGATGGTGCCCGAGACGACGGAGAACTTCAGTGCTTTTGTTACGATGCGTGACCGTCAGAGCCACGAGACCTACGAGCTTGGCGACGACGGCATCGTGCTGACGGAAAAGGCGGCAACCATTCTCGATGTATCGGTGGGAGATACCATCTCGATCACTCTTGAGGAGGGCAATACTCAGGAAGTCGCGATTTCTGATATCTGTGAAAATTACATGTACCACTATGCATACATGTCCGCGGCGCTTTTTGAAAAAACGTTCGGACAAGCGCCGGATTATGAGAACGTTCTTTTCATAACCAACGGAGAGAATGAAGCGGAAATTGAAAGAATCGGTGAGAGTTTCCTGAGAAACGATGCGGCTTTGAGCATCAGCTATATGTCAAGCATTGAGGATCAGGTGAATGATATGCTGGGGAGCCTGGACATCGTTATCGTGGTTTTGATCATATCTGCAGGAATGCTGGCACTGGTGGTACTCTACAATCTGAACAATATCAATGTGAATGAAAGGAAGAGAGAACTCGCCACTTTGAAGGTGCTGGGCTTTTATGACAAAGAAGTTTCGGCTTATATGTACAGGGAGAATATTTTGCTGACCCTGATTGGCGCAGCCGTGGGATCGGGCTTGGGAATTGTCCTGCACCGCTTCACGATCCTGACCGTGGAGATCGATATGTGTATGTTCGGGCGGGTAATCAAGCCTATGAGCTTTGTGATTTCGATTCTGTTTACCTGCGCGTTTTCCGTGATCGTCAACGTGTTTATGCACTTCAAATTAAAGAAAATTGATATGGTAGAATCACTGAAAAGTGTTGAATAGAAAGGATGATAGAATGATTTCGCTCCCAAGAGAGTTTGAAGAAAAGATGGAACGGATTCTGGGAGAAGAGTACAAGGACTTCCGGGGAAGCTTTTTGCTTCCCCGAAAGTTCGGTTTGAGGGTAAACCGGAGCAAGATTTCCGCTGAAAAACTAAAAGAACTGTCCGGTTTTCACCTGACTCCCATTCCATGGATTGACAACGGCTTTTATTATGAAGAATGCGATCGCCCATCCAGGCATCCGTTTTATTATGCAGGTCTGTATTATCTTCAGGAACCGAGTGCCATGACGCCTGCCAATGTCCTTCCCATCGAACCTGGTGACAGGGTTTTGGATCTGTGCGCTGCCCCGGGGGGAAAGACTACGGAGCTTGGAGCCAAGCTTCAGGGAAGCGGATTTCTGGCAGCCAACGACATCAGCGGTCCCAGATGCCGTGCGCTTTTGAAAAATGTGGAGGTATTCGGGATTCCCAACTCCCTGCTCCTCAATGAGGTCCCTGCCAAGATCGCAGGGATTTTTCCTGAATTTTTTGATAAGATTTTGGTGGATGCCCCTTGTTCCGGAGAGGGGATGTTCCGCAAGGATCCGGATGCGGCAAGGGTATGGAACCCGGCAAAACCCATCGAATGTGCCAGGATGCAGCGGGAGATCCTGACACAGGCAGTCAGGATGCTCCGTCCGGGCGGGCTGCTCCTCTATTCTACCTGTACCTTTTCACCGGAGGAAGATGAACAGATGGCGGGCTGGCTTCTTGCGAATCATCCGGAATTGTCCCTGGAGGAAATTCCTTGGTATGAAGGCTTTGACAGGGGCAGACCAAAGCTCTGCCTGCCGCCATGGATTCCTGGTGAGTTGGGGGAAATTCCCCTTGATGACAGCCGAAGGGGCTCGCTGGAGAGATGTGTACGGATCTGGCCTCACCGCATGGGCGGGGAAGGGCACTTCCTAGCAATGTTTCGGAAAGAGGAGACGGATTCCAGAAAGAGCGGTATGGATTCCACAAGTGGGATGGGAGATTCCCAAGATCTGGGATCGTATTCCCAGAAACCGAACGAGGCAGCCGGAGACTGGCAGGCGTCTGACCGGGGAACCAGAAGGAGCAGAAAATCAAAGAGCGCTGAGATTCGGAAGGAACCCCGCAGAGACAGAACGGCGCCAAAAGGGCATCTCATCAAAGAAGACCGGAGGATCCTGGAAGAATTTCTGGCAAACTTCCGCAGGGAATTTCCCATGGACCGCATTGAGGTGCGGAAAGGGCAGGTGTACTGTGTGCCCAAAGAATCCGCAGACGTAAAAGGCATGGTCTTTGTGCGGAATGGACTTTATATGGGAGAGATCAGGAAGAACCGATTCGAGCCTTCACAGGCATTGGCTTCCTGCCTGAAGATGGAAGATTACAGACAGTGTATCGATCTGCCGCCGGAAGATGAACGCATCGTCCGTTATCTGAAGGGAGAGACCATTGAGGTGGATGGGGAGGAAGGCAAAGGCTGGTACCTTCTCTGTGTGTCTGGGTTTCCGCTTGGGTGGGGAAGACTGAATAATGGGATTTTGAAAAATAAATATCTGTTAAGTTGGAGAATGAATTAATAATAATAAAAAACTATCGACAAAACTTAGATTTAATGATATATTAAGAATATCTAAAGAAAATGTTTGGTTTTTTAATGCGGTACGGCGGTAGATTCAGTAAAGAAATTCTCCGACTTATGTAACATGCAGGGGTATGGAGTGTTTCCATCCCCCTTTTTTCTTGGCTATGTGGCAAAATAGCATAAAAATCCGGACGGAATGCTTGGAAATCAACGGAGAATTTGTGCAAACAATACAAAACAAGAAAAAACAGGAAGAAAAAGTAATACAAAATAATAAAAACTATTGACAAACTCTCTGCGCGGTGTTATATTGTAATCACTGTAAACGAAGTATTTCATTTGAGTATGCAAAGGGGCAGAAAGGATTTATATCAAAGGAATAGAATCTCTGTAGACTATGTAGAAAAAATCGAAATACTTTTTTTGTACAAAATTTTTCAGGGAAATTTGGTACAAAGTTACAACAAAAAAATGGAAAAGGAGCAAAAAGTATGAAAATGTACAAAAAAGTACTGTCCGTTATCCTTGCGGGCGCAATGAGTATGTCCATGCTTATGTCCGTAGCTGCATCTGAGTCAGAGACCGAAGCGGCTACCGAAGCAACCACAGAGGCAGCTACCGAAGCAGCAAGCGACGCTGAGACGGAAGCTGCAACGGAAGCAGCTACCGAGGCAGCAGAAGGCGAAACCGAAGCAGCAGCATCCGCTGTAACGACAGACAACACAGTTGCTATTGCAGCTACCAACACCGATGGCGTATCTCCGGACAATGATCTGGTAATCGCAATCGAAGGAAATGTCAGCTCCCTGGATCCGGACAACATCCCGGACACGAACGCAATCTCTGCTACCCGTGGTATGTACGAGATGCTGGTTGCATTCGATGAGAATCAGCAGATCGTAGGTCAGCTGGCAAAAGACTGGGAGATTTCCGATGACTCCCTGACCTATACCTTCCATCTGAATGAAGGCATCAAATTCCATGATGGAACCGACTTCAATGCACAGGCAGTTGTCGACAACTACAACCGTGTTATGGACGTAGAGAACAATCTGCGTACCAGAAGATCCTTCGTTACCACTGTTGACGATGAGGAAGTTCTCCGTGTTGCATCTGTAGAAGCTACTGATGATTACACTGTAGTGTTCACCCTGAACGAAGCATACAGTACCTTCATCAACAAGCTGACCCAGTTCTGTATCATCAGCCCGGCCGCTCTGGAAGAGTACGGCAATGACATTATGTATCATCCCTGCGGAACCGGCCCGTTCAAATTCGGCGAGTGGGTGGAAGGCGACCACGTAACCATGGTTAAGAACGAAGAGTACTGGGGAGAGGTTCCCAGCGTTGATTCTGTAACCATCCGTGAGGTTCCGGAAGCAGGTTCCCGTACCGCTATGCTGCAGACCGGCGAAGCAGATTTCGTATATCCGGCTCCGTCAGACCAGCTTGCTACCATGGAATCCGCTGGCGATATCGACGTACATGCAGTTACCTCCAACATCATGAGATATGTAACCCTGAATACCAATGTCGAAGCGTTGAGTGATGTAAGAGTACGTCAGGCTATGAACTATGCAATTGACAAAGAAGCTTACTGCCAGGTTATGTACCAGGGCTACGGCACACCGGCTACCTCTGTAGCACCGGCAAGTATCCTGTACTATGAGGAGCAGACCCCGTACGACTACGATCTTGAGAAAGCAAAATCCCTGATGGAAGAGGCTGGATACGCAGACGGCTTTGACCTGACTCTGTGGGGAGACAACTCCACCCAGGAAATCAAAGGTATGACCTTTATCCAGCAGCAGCTGGCACAGATCAACATCAACGTAGAAGTTCTTCCGATGGATCCGGCATCTGTACAGGATCAGATCTATGTTCCGCTGGAAGATGCACAGGTTCAGATGTGGTATGTAAACTGGTCAGCATCTGACTTCAGTATGGACGGATCTTTGAGATCCTTGCTTTACAGCACCATGGCACCGCCAGTCAGTGCAAACACCGTATTCTACAACAATGCTGAATTCGACCAGCTTCTGGATGACGGTCTCCATACCGGTGATCCGGATGAACTGGCTGAGATTTACGGACAGGCTCAGGAAATCGCTTGGAACGATGCAGTATGGCTGTTCCTTGGAAACGACCAGCTGCTGTACGCAACCAAGTCTTATCTGAGCGGCGTTACCGTAGCTCCGGATGGATGCATCAACTTCAGCAATGCTGTTCTGGCTCAGTAAGAAGAGGAAAAGTCCTGAAGATGCGGTGGTCTTATGAAAAGACTGATCCGTAGGGCATAAGAAAATGGTCATCTTTGACATCCTTGGATGCAGGGGTGACCATTTTTATTATCATCATTATGGAATGGGTGCCATAGAGCACGTCTTTCGTATGAAAAATATGGAGGAAAAAATATGGGACGTTATTGTATCAAACGATTACTCAGCGCAATTCCCTTGCTGCTCGTAATTTCATTTTTGATCTTCATGTTTATCCACTTGATTCCCGGTGATCCGGCTCGTATGGTAGCAGGTATGGATGCTACTGAGCAGCAGGTACAGGTAGTAAGGGAACAGCTTGGGTTGGACAAGCCAATTCTGACCCAGTACGTGGATTACATGAAAGGCTTATTCACCGGTGACCTGGGCGACTCTATCAAAAATGGAGCTACCGTTGCCGACACCATCGGCTCCAGATTCGGCGCCACCATTACGCTGACCTTCAGCTCCATGATCTGGGCGGTAATCATCGGTATCGGAATCGGTATCGTATCCGCCGTAAAGAGAGGGAGCCCCATCGACTATCTGGTAATGCTTATTGCGATTTCCGGTATTTCTGTTCCTGGTTTCTGGTTAGGACTGATGCTGATTCAGTGGTTCGCCGTAGGACTTAGGCTGGTACCCACACAGGGTCTGGATACTCTGTCCAGTTACATATTGCCTTCTATTACTATGGGCGCCGGTATTATGGCGATTCTGGCACGTTTCACCCGTTCGTCCATGCTGGAATCCCTGCGTGAGGACTATGTACGTACAGCAAGAGCCAAAGGTCTGAACAACTTCCTGGTAATTATGCGCCACGCTTTCCGTAACTCCCTGGTTGAGGTAGTTACCGTAGCCGGTCTTCAGATCGGTGGTCTGCTTTCCGGTTCTGTATTGACTGAGACTGTTTTCGGTATTCCGGGACTTGGACGATTGCTGGTAGATTCCATTGAATTCCGTGATTACAAGGTTATACAGGCGCTGCTGTTGTTCTTCTCTCTGGAGTACATCATCATCAATATCATTGTAGACCTGCTTTACGGCGTTCTGAATCCGAAGATTCGTTATGATTAAGGAGGTAGGAAAATGGCTGAAATGAATACACCGGTAAACCATCAGGCGGAAGATACTCTGCCAAAGCCAAAGAGCAAGGCAAAAGAGTTTATTAAGAAATTTTTGAAGAGAAAAACGGCTGTGATTTCTCTCGTCTTTATTATATTTTTGGCTATTATAGCTGTAATCGGGCCGTACATTACGCCCTATGATGCGGGAACGCCCGACTATATGGCAATTCTGCAGGGACCGAGCAGCGCTCATGTCTGGGGAACGGATGAGTTTGGACGTGACGTGTTCAGCCGTCTTCTGGCAGGTACCAGATTGTCCCTTGGCGTTGCGCTCAGTTCTGTTATCATCGGTACAGCACTTGGCGTTATCCTGGGCGTCCTTGCAGGATACTACGGCGGACTGTTTGACTCCATCGTTATGAGATGCTGTGACGTACTGTTTGCTTTCCCGGATATCCTTCTGGCGATCGCCGTTGTGGCAATCATCGGACCGGGCGTTATCAACGTTATGATCGCAGTCGCTGTGTTCACCGTCCCGTCCTTCGCCCGAATCATGCGAAGCGCGACGCTGTCGGTAAAGGGATCCCTCTACGTGGAGGTGGCGCGTTCTCTGGGATGTAAGGACAGACGGATCCTTTGGGTGCATATTTTCCCGGGAACCATTCAGTCTATGATCGTAAACTTTACCATGCGTGTCGGTACTGCAATCCTGGCGGCAGCATCCTTGAGCTTCCTGGGATTCGGTGCGAACGTTACAGAGCCGGACTGGGGCGCTATGCTTTCCCAGAGCCGTAACTATCTGACGACCGCTCCGCATCTGGTTCTTTTCCCGGGTCTGTTGATTTTCCTCACCGTTTTGGCGTTCAACCTGCTGGGTGACGGACTTCGTGATACCCTGGATCCGAAATTGAAATAGGAGGGAAGAACATGTCTGAAAAGTTATTAGAAGTGAAAGAACTTCGAACCGAATTTAAACGTGAAAAATCCTGGGTGACAGCGGTCAACGATGTCTCTTTTTCCATCAATAAAGGAGAAGTGCTGGGTCTGGTAGGCGAATCCGGCTGCGGAAAATCCGTAACCTCACTTTCCATCATGAGGCTTCTTCTGGATACATCAGGAAAAACAACCCATGGAGAAGTTATGTTCGATGGAAAGGATATCCTTAAGATTTCCGAAAAAGAAATGAGAGGTATCCGTGGATATAAGATGGCGATGATCTTCCAGAATCCCATGAGTTCCCTGAATCCTTGTATCCGTGTGGACAAGCAGCTGATGGAGGCGATTCTGCTTCACAATAAGATCAGCAAGCAGGAAGCCAGACAGAGAGCGTTCAATGTGCTCCAGTCCGTAGGAATCCCGGATCCGGAGAATACCCTGAGAAGTTATCCCCATCAGCTTTCCGGCGGTATGAGCCAGCGTGTTATGATTGCAATGGCGATGTCCTGCGAGCCGCAGCTTCTGATTGCGGACGAGCCGACTACAGCCCTTGACGTTACCATCCAGGCTCAGATTCTGGATCTGATGCTGGAGATTAAAGAAAAAAGAAATACAGGTATCCTTCTGATCACCCATGACCTGGGCGTTGTGGCTGAGATGTGCAGCCGTGTCATTGTTATGTACGCCGGCCGTATCGTGGAGGAGGCTCCGGTTAAAGATTTGTTTGCAAATCCGGTGCATCCCTATACCCAGGGTCTGATCGCTTCCGTTCCGAAGCTTGGAAGCAACATGACCTCCCTTCCGTCTATCCCGGGAAGCGTTCCGGATCTCTCCGTTATGCCGAAGGGCTGTAAGTTTGCTCCGAGATGCAAGTATGCACAGAGCATCTGCCATGAAAAGGAGCCAGAACTGACCTATGTGGAAGGCTCTACGGTTCAGAGATGCCGATGTCATTTATTCCATAGTAAGAGGGAGGAGGCGTGAAGATGAGTGCTCCATTAGTTAGTGTAAAAGACGCCGTGAAGACCTTTTCAGTCAACAAAGGATTTATGGCTCAGAAGAAATATGTCCATGCAGTCAACGATGTCTCCTTTGATATTATGCCGGGAGAAACCTTCTCCCTGGTAGGTGAGTCCGGCTGTGGAAAGTCTACCACCGGAAGGCTGATCAACCACCTTCTGGTACCGGATTCCGGAGAAGTATGGTTTAACGGCAAGGACATTGCAAAGATTAGTGAAAAAGAAATGCGTCCGCTGCGTAAAGATGTCCAGATGATCTTCCAGGATCCATACGGTTCTCTGAATCCCCGTATGAAAATCCAGGATATCATCGGCGAGCCGCTGCTGATCCATACCAGTATGAGTGCAGGGGAACGTCTGAAAAGAGTGCAGGAACTTCTTGAAATCGTAGGCCTGAACTCCAACCATGGAGAGCGTTATCCCCATGAGTTCTCTGGCGGACAGCTTCAGCGTGTGGGAATTGCGAGGGCGATGACTGTGAATCCAAAGCTGATCATCGCGGACGAGCCAGTATCCGCATTGGATGTTTCGATCCAGGCGCAGGTACTGAACCTGATGCAGCAGCTCCAGAAGGATTTTAACCTGACCTACCTGTTCATTTCCCATGACTTGAGCGTCGTGGAAATGATTTCTGACAAAATTGCCGTTATGTATCTGGGAACTATCGTGGAGACGGCGCCGAAGAAGAAACTGTATGGAAAACCCCTTCACCCGTACACGAAAGCTTTGCTTTCTGCAGTACCGGTACCGGATCCCACCAGAGATAAAAACAGAATCCTGCTGAAAGGCGATCTGCCAAGTCCGGTGAATCCGCCTTCCGGATGTCTGTTCCATACCCGTTGCCCGCACTGTACAGAAAAATGTAAGACCGAGAAACCGAAGATGCAGGTCATGGATGGAGATCATATGGTAAAATGCCATTATCCAGGTATTGCTGACAAGGAGGCCTGAGAATAACGAAGGCGTGTGTCCTTGAAACAAACAAGTGAAATTTGAGAACCGGACTGCAGGATGCAGTCCGGGACCCATCTATGCCTCAAAGTGAACTATAAAGGAGGCAGGCCATGTTTACAGAAGAAAGACAAGAAGCCATCTTGGCAACCCTCCATCGAAATGGGAAAGTAAAGGTCCGGGATTTAAGTGAGAAATTTCAAGTGACGGAAGACTGTATCCGAAAAGATCTAAAGGCCTTGGAAAATGCCGGGAACCTGAAACGTACCTATGGGGGCGCCATTTTATCTCAGGATTATCCTCTGAAGAGAGATGTGATTGACCGTAGAGGGGTCAATGTGGAGAAAAAGAAGATCATAGCGGAAAAAGCGGAGAGCCTGATACGCAATGACGAGACGATTTTTCTGGATATTTCCACCACCAATATCATGGTGGCAAAGCGTCTTGTGGCGAACCGTAAGCGCGTGGTGGTAGTCAGCAATATGATCGACATTCTGCAGGTGCTGGCAAACAGTTATCTCATCACAGCAATTGGGACTGGCGGTACGATGTACCGGACGGTAAATGGATTCATGGGAGCTGCTACCATCGAAGTGATCAAAAATTACAGCTTCGACCGGGCTTTTATCGGAAGCTGCGGTCTGGATATGACGGACAGTTCCATCACCACTCTGGGAGTGGAGGACGGGCTGACAAAGAAAGCTGCTCTTGCGAGCAGCCGTCACAAATACATTGTCATGGAAAAAGACAAATTCTACTTCAACGATTCGTACCGCTTTGCTCATTTTGATGACATTAATGGAATTATCACAGACGAGATGCCGGATTCCGCCACCATCAGTACGCTGGAAGCGGCAGGAGTGAATTTGATTTAGGAGGGAGTGAGCAAATGAAAGATTTTATCTTGGAATCCTGCGTGGATTCCGTGGAATCTGCCTTGGCTGCAGAACGGGGAGGAGCGACGAGACTGGAACTCTGTGCCAATCTGATTATCGGCGGGACTACGCCCAGCCAATGGTTATACAAAGAAATAAGAAAGCAGTCGCCAATCCGTATTCATGCTTTGATCAGACCGAGATTCGGCGATTTCTGTTATACAGATTATGAGTTTCAAATTATCCGGGAAGAAGTGCGCATGTTTGGCGAGCTTGGAGCTGAAGGAGTGGTGATTGGAATCCTGAAGCCGGATGGGACGCTGGACGTGGAACGGATGGGGCTTTTGATGGAGGATGCGAAGGGAATGTCAGTGACACTGCACCGTGCCTTCGATGTATGTGTGGATCCTTACCGGGCGATGGAACAGGCGAAAGAGCTTGGGATCAACACCATCCTCACATCCGGACAGCAGGACAACTGCTACAAGGGCAAGGAGCTTTTGAGAGAGCTGGTGGAGAGAGAAGAAGGAAAAATCACCATCCAGGTGGGAAGCGGGGTGGACGCCCAGGCAATCCGTGAGCTGGGACCCTATACGAAGGCGCATGCTTTCCATATGTCGGGAAAAGTGACAGTGAGCAGTGCAATGACATACCGCAAGGAAGGCGTGAATATGGGAATGCCTTCTATCAGCGAATTCGAGATCTGGAGAACCGATGAGAATAAAATACGGGAAGCCAGAACGGTGCTGGAGAATCTTTAATAAGCTGGATGCAAAGGAGAGAAGAGCATGGTATTTTTAAAAGAAAGCCGCGAGCGCATTGAGCAGGCATACGACTGTTTGCTGAAAGAGCTTCCCGATGCAATGGGAGAAATTGATGGAAAGATCAAGGAGCTTCCGGGCGACACCGCGCTGGCGATGAAGTATCTGTACGCCACGATGCCCTGCAGTGATATTGCCAATTACCCCTTTGAGATATATCTGGACTATGCCAGCCATGGAGTTTATCTTTATGAACACTCTGATTATGTGAAACAGATGCCGGAGGAGCTTTTCCTGAATTACGTCCTCTATCATCGGATCAACGAAGAGGAGATTGCTCCTTGCCGTACGGTATTCTATGAGGATCTGAAAGGCAGGATCCAGGGAATGGGCATGAAGGAAGCTGCTCTGGAAATCAACTATTGGTGCATGGAGAAAGCCACTTACCAAAGCACAGACGACCGTACAGCAGCACCGATCACTGTTTACAGGTGTGGACATGGACGCTGCGGAGAAGAATCCACCTTTACGGTCAGCGCCCTTCGGAGCGCAGGGATACCGGCACGCCAGGTCTATGCCCCCAGATGGTCCCACTGTGACGATAACCACGCCTGGGTAGAGTTTTGGTGTGACGGAACCTGGTATTTTACCGGGGCATGCGAGCCGGAACCGATTCCCAACAAAGGCTGGTTCACCAACGCATCCTCCAGGGCGATGCTGATCCATTCCAGATGGTTCGACAATGCCGCGCCGTCAGGTGAAGACGTGATCGGCAGGGAGGGCAGAGCTACGATCCTGAATCAGCTCACCCGCTACGCCGCCACAAAGAAGCTGACGATCCTTGTAAAAGACGAAAATGGAGCGCCGGTTTCCGGGGCACAGGTAGACCTGGAGATCCTGAACTATTCCGAATTCTACCCGATTGCGGTGCTGACAACAGGAGAAAACGGAGAAGCATCCATGGTCACAGGGCTTGGCAGCATCCACGTCCATGTGTGCAAGGACGGCGTTTACTCCGAGGCTCTGGTGGATACCAGGACCAAAGAGGAGGTCACCATTCTCCTGAAGGGAGCCGACCCGACCGAAGAATGGAACGAATTCGACGTGATCGCTCCCGTGGATACTCCAGTGAACACAGATCAGCCCACTGAGGAGCAGAAGGCAGTCAGCGAAGAGCGGATCACGAAGGCGACAGAGATCCGCCTTGCAAAGGTAAAAGCCTTCGTACCTGCCTGGAAGAAGGAATTTCTCAAGGATGAGGACAGAGAGCTCCGGCAAGCGCTGATGGACGTCCTCACCGTAAAGGATCGGATCGATGCGGATCCCAAGGTGCTGGAAGCGCATTTTCAGGCAGCCCTTGCCTATCGGGACAGCTATTCCCAGGAGATTTTTGTCAACTATGTGCTGAATCCTAGGATCGCCATGGAAGTGCTCTCTCCATGGAGAGAAGACATTCAGGAGTCCTTCTCTGAGGAACAAAAAGAGGCATTCCGCAGGGAGCCAAAGGCGATTTATACATGGATTACACAGAACCTGACGGAGAAGAATGAGAAGGAGCGTGAGAGCATCTTCACTACCCCGGCGGCAGCCCTGAAGCTTCGGATTGCCGGAAAGCCGTCCTGGAAAATTCTTTTTGTGGCGATTGCGAGAACATTGGGAATCGCCTCCCGTCTAAATCCCGTTGACGGTTCTATGGAATATTGGGAAAATGGTCAGTTCGTATCCGTAGAAGAGGGGACAGTGAAAAATTCCCATCTCACCCTGAAAGCCGGAGAGAAGACCTGGACCTATTTCCAGGATTGGTCCCTGGCACGTCTGGACAATGGACGTTTTGTAAGCCTGAAGCTTGCAGATACGCCGTGGGAGGAAGGCAAGATGCACCTGGCTCTTGAAAAAGGTGTATATAGGCTTCTGACCTCAAATCGCCTGCCCAACGGCAATATCTTTGCCAAGGAGCTGACCTTCGTCCTGGAGGACGGAGCAGACAGAGAGGTGACCATGGAATTCCGCATGGCGAAGCTGTCGGATATGCTGGAGAATATTGCGATTCTTCCGTTCTATCTGCTGGATGAGAATGGAAACCGCGTCGAGGCAGGTCCACTGACTGCAGGCGAGAAGAAGATCCTGTTCTGGCTGGAAGAGAGCAAGGAGCCCACCGAGCATATCCTCAACGAGCTGATGGAGCGCAGAGAAGAATTCCTGCCTCACCAGAAAGAACTGTACTTTATCATCCGCACCAAGGAGGCTCTGAAAGATCCTACCCTTTCCAAATGCTTGAACGCCTTGCCGGATGTGAATATTTATTACGATACCTTCAAGGAAAACGTCAATACACTGGGAAGAAGGATGTACGTGGATCCGGACAAGCTTCCTCTGATCGTTATGACCGACGGGGAACTGAACGGCGTTTACGCCACCAGCGGATACAATGTGGGGACAGCGGATATGCTGCTTCGGATCATGGGAATGTAATCCTGGAGACGAAAAGTGTAAAATCAAGGTAACTGTTCGAGACAATCCCGAACACGATGTGTTTCCTTGATGGGGCGTATCTGGCAAATAAATTTATTCAAAATATATTTGACTCTGAACAGTTATAAACTAAGAAGGAACCCCGCAGCAGGCTGCGCATGGAATATGCAGCTTGCTTGCGGGGTTTTTTATTCACGGGGAAGTAGCTGGTGTTCTAAGGTTTTTTGATCACATGAATCCGGCTGCCTTGATTCGTTCGTAAAAAATTAGTCATATCGTCCAATCACATCCTGCACAATGTTCGCCCAGCGAGTCAGCCGCTCAGGCTCATAATGGACGGTGCTGAGATCCTTCAGGATGAATTCACAGGGCGTATGATTCCGTTTGCAGGCTTCCAGTGTTTTTTTGATCTCCTGAGTGATCACGGTTTCATCCATGGAGGAAGAAGCCAGAAATGCCGGCGTAGGTTTTCTGGACAGGACATAGTCCCTCCCCATGCTTTCTGCGGCGATATCCGGATCCGCCCAGGGACTGATGGAAATCTTGCGGACGTTGGGAATCTGGCGGATGATATCGATCTTGTTGTGGAGAGGTTCGCAGCAGCCGTAATATACCAGCCCTACATGCTCATAATACTGTTTGGCGTAGGCGATTTCAAATTCCTCATGCATTTCCACGGAACAGGAGGAAAAAAGCTGCGCCATCCCGTAGGCCCAGCAGTCGGTCCCCAGGATTTTGTCGTTTTCAGACTTCCTTTTCGCCAGCTCGTCTGTGAAGGCGCCGGAACAGTGGATGGTCTGCTGGTCGTCCTCCAGGAGGTTGAGCTCCTCGAACTGTCTTAGGAGATCAATCTGAAGAGACGTGAACTTTTGCATGGTTTCGTGGATAAATTCCGGACGGTCAACGAAATCGTACAGAATCGGTGTGATCCCCCGGAGCATGGACAGCTCGTCCCATACCCTGAATTCCGGGCATTGTCCTGTCAGCTTGACTGGAAGGATTCCCTGAAAGATCTGCTCGGCAGCGGCTTTGTGCTCCAGGGTCGTCCGCTGGTCATAGACGACCTTGGCCGGATGCAGCTTCTCCAGGTCCTCTTCGCTGCTGAGTACATCCTGGTATTCATGGGATACCACATCGTTGGCGGAATCCGTCACCTGGATCGTTTCTTTGATTTCTGCGCCAAACCCGGTACCAGTCACGATTTTGGGAACGGGAATATAAGGAGCGATTACCATGTCAACGGGGAAATGCTCCCATTTGTACAACGTCTTGCGCAGATAATCTTCCAGCTCCCGGAGAAAAGGATCCTCGCATTTAAGATCCAGCTGATGCTCCGTATTCAGTTCATTCCATGGAAGCTGGTCGATCATGACGAGGGGACGTGTTTCTTCCAGCCGATTCAGTTTTTTCCATTCTTCCCGTTTCTTTTCCTGGCAGTCCAGAGCGGCAGCCTCTGCGTACCGATGTCCCAGTTCCCTCAAGACAGCCTGGTCTTTTTTTGAAATGTCCATAAGCACACCTTCCTTTCTGTTTGTCTCATTGTACCGAAAATAAGGACAAGAGAGAAGAGCAGAAGGGGCGGAAAAACATGCAAAAAGTCAGATGGTTTTCAGGGAAGCCCGGACTGCCGTCTGAATTGCCCGGGAGTGACCGCAAAAAGCGCCTTAAAATCTCTACCGAAATCACTCTCATTGGAATAACCGATCAGATGGGCGCACTCCCGGACGGATTTCCCCTGGAGGAGAAATTTTCTGGCATAGTTGAATTTGGTATGGATGACATACTGCCGGGGCGTCATGCCGGTCTGCTCCTTAAAGATCTCGATCAAATACCGTTTCTGATATCCTGACACCTGCGCCAGATCCTCGTTGGTGATGTGTTCGTGAATATGTCCGTGAATGTAATCCGCGCACAAAAGGAGCGTCCTGCGGTGAAGAGGAATGCCGTCGCCGGGCAGGTTCAGAGTTTTCATCAAAACCGGAAGCAGAGCTCCCAGGATCTCCGGACGTTTGGAAACAGCCAGGGTCAGGGAGGAAAGCAGACTTTGCGCCAGATCTCCCGGGACGATGGACTGTCCATAAAACTCCGAGACCAGAGGCAGCCTGGTATCCGCGTGAAACCAAAGCACATGAAAAAGCCCTTCCCGGCTGTGGGTGACCTGGTAGGGACGGCTCTGCGGGAAAATGTAAATTCTCCCTGGCGAAAGAGAATGTACACCCGAAGAGTCCTGATAGACGGCGGAGCCGGAAAGGCAGTAATAGATTTTGTGATAGTTGACCGTATTGCCCTCGGACACCCAAGCGGCAGGGCAGAAGGTGTCGCCGTATTCCAGAATGGTGTAGTCCAGCATGGGGGACCTCCTTGAGATTATTGTTTGGTGTTTTGGGAGATGAACTGTCTCGGTGACAAACCAGTGCTTTTCTTGAAAACCCGGCTAAAATATTGCGGTTCCTCATACCCCACTGCAAGGGAAATATCTTTGATCAAAATAGGAGGAGTCTGTAAGAGCAGTTCTTTTGCCTTTTCTATCCGGAGCATTACGATATATTCGGTGGGCGACATATTTTTGAATTCTCGAAAAATTTTACTTAAATATGCCGGAGTGAAACCGAATTGATCAGCCAGAGTTTGTGTATTGATAGGCTGATTATAATTCTTTTTTATGAAGGAGTCCAGAAGAAAGGAAATCTGATCCTTTCG
>DVFT01000170.1 GCA_018713105.1 Candidatus Limivivens merdigallinarum
GGCGTTACGACGGCGTTCTATTTTTTTATCTTAAAATAACTTACATTGATCCACAAAAATTGTACTCCCCATATACGTCTATTCTCAGGATCGTCTACTCCTTTTCATCATAAAGCTTTTCCGCTTCCCTCAAAAACATAGGCGCTGCAGCATGCTGCAGCGCCCCTTGACATTTTCTCGGTTCTATTTGTCTATCTGATTCTATTTGTATTACTTGCTCACCTTCATGGTTTTCACAAAGCCTGTGCTGGATTTAAATAATTTCTGATAACTCTTTACCTTTGCTTTCGGAACCTTGATCACGGCTTTTTTGTAAATTCCTTTGATGGCTCCCTTGCCCACTGTTTTCAGCTTTGTGCTCTGGATCGTCAGCCGCTTTAACCGTTTGCAGCCATAGAAGGCTCCCTGGCTGACTGTCGTCACAGAGGACGGCAGCTTCACAGAGGTCAGGCTTGTGCAGCCCCGGAAGGCATATCTGCCGATGGTCTTTACCTTTTTCCCGAGAGTCACTTTCTTCAGACCTGTACAGCCATAAAATGCTCCTGTATTGATCTTTGTGACAGATGCCGGGATGGATACGGAGGTCAGCTTCTTGCAGCCGCGGAACGCATAGGTTCCGATGGTCGTCACGTATCTGCCGATCGTTACTTTCCGCAGGGAAGTACAATTCATGAATACTTTGGCGGCGATCTCGTTTACCCGGTAGGTCACGCCCTGGTACTTCACGGTAGCTGGAATGCTTACGGACGCTGCCTTCTTGCTGCCCAATCGGTACAAGCTGACATAATTGATGTTGTTCTGGGATTTTTTCACCTTATAGGTGTTGTTCCTGTACTTGAAGGTCTTTCCCGCAGCCAGGGCTTTTGTGTCACTGGAAGAAGCACTGCTTCCCGAGGAGCTTCCTGTTCCTACGGTCACGGTACAGGTGGCTGTCTTGTCTGGTCCTGCCTGGACGGTGATCTTTGCCGTTCCCTTCTTCTTGGCGGTAATCTTTCCGTTTTGGTCTACAGTAACGATGGAATCATCGGAGGTCGTCCAATACCAGTAATATTGGGAATTGGGCGACGGGCTTAAGGTCACTTTTAACGTTTCGGATTTTCCTGCCTGCAGGGTAAGTTTCGTCTTATTTAAAGAAACCTTGTTGGGAATCTTCGGCATCATACCCACGCTGCATTCCGCCGTTTTCCCATTGGCGGTCCGGGCTGTGATGGTGACATAATAGGGCGTGTAAGCTGCTGCCTTTACGTTCCCCTGGCTATCCACGGTCACGCAGTCTGGCTCCGAGGATTCCCAGGTCACAGCTGCCCCTGCCGCAGAAGCGGGCGTCACGGTAGCAGAAAGCTTCGCCGAGTCTCCCACTGTCAGCTCCAGGAAAGTCTGGTTCAGACGAATCCCGCTTGGCTCTGTCCCCTTCACGGTCACTCTGCAGGAAACGCTCTTCCCGTTTGCCTCAGCCGTTATGACTGCGGTGCCAGCTTTCAGGGGCGTCAGGGAGCAGTAGGCATCGTCGCTGTGCTCACCGGCGCCAGTCATGCTGTGGGAGGTATTGCTGCTCTTGATCCTGACAACGGAAGGGTCTGATGAGGTAAAGGTCACTGTGCCCAGGGGTGCGTTCGACGGCACCGGATCAACCCGCAGGGAAAAATATCCCGAATCCCCCGCCTCCATCTCCATGCTTGACTTGTTGATGGAAAGAGAGGTCACTTTCGGTCCCACCTTCACATTAAAGCTATAGTTCTTTTGATACTCCTTGTCCCCGTCTCCCGAATTGACCTTCATGGTGATACGTGCCTCTCCGTTTTTTTTGGCAGTCAGGGTAACCGCCTGGGTGGAAGTGGCGTTTGTCACCGATACCACGCTGGTTTTGGAACTGGTCACCTGCATGCTCCGAAGCCCGCTGGAGCTGGGTACCGCTGCAATCTTGACCGTCGTGGTCTCTCCCGCCTGCATGGCAAGGCTGTCATTGGAATCCGCGCTTTCATTGCCGACATTGAAATTCTGTGAACCGACTGTGAAGGCGACGTCCTCCAAAGGTTCCAGCACCACGATCTCGTGGATCTTGGTTGTGGTGCTCCCAACCCCGCTGATACTGATGGAATCCGTCGTACACACAATATCCGCCCGACCTGGTTTCATTCCCGTCACCTTGCATTTGGTCTCTCTTCCCGGTACGCCTATCGGGGAAATGGAAATCAAACCGCTGGTGGTGTTCCAGCTCTTAAAATAGCCGGCACCGTTGGTCATATTGTCGTCCTCAATGGTGATCGTCTCCCCCACATAGACATAGTAGTAGGGATAAGCCTCCGCCTTGCCGCCCGCCAGAAGGGGGCATAAAAATACGAAGACGGCAGCCAGAAACATTTTCAGCCATGGCATTCTCTTCTCTTTCATAATGGGAACCTCCTTTTTCGCAGATCTCTGTCAGCTCTTGCGTTTATCGATAAAAATATTATAACAGCTCTGCGTTTCCCTTTGGAAATTTCCCAAAATTTGAGGGAATTGAATTCATTTATGATCGGTTTTTCATCAGAATTTCCGCGCTGTCTGCCAGCTCCTTCATCATGGTTTCCTGATACGCTGCCTTTCTGTGCCGTTTCATACGCTCCACAATCTCCTGCACCTCCGGGAGGGTCACCCTATCCAGTTTTTTCATTGTTAATGGGAAGCATTCCACGTCTGACAGATACGTTTCGTACCACTCCCTTCGGTAACCCCAGGGAACCAGCCGCCTTCCATACCGTTCTTTCAGTCGCTGGAGGATCAGAAGCCCGTCCGGATCAAAATCTCCGGCATAGTAAAGTGTGGAGCCTTCTGACAAGAGATCCAGAAGCGCCAAAACCGCCAGGCATGGCTGACCGCCACCGCAGACTGCTGTGATGGCTGGTTGGCAGCGTACCAGCTCTGAGAATACGGCGGGGTTCTCCAGGACAAACACCGGAGAGTTGACAGCCCAGGCTTCTTTCAATGTGCCTATGGTGTTCAAGGTCAGGCGCATCGCCTGCCGTTCCCTGTAAAAACCCTCGATTCCCTGGTGCAGCTCCCCGCCCATTTTCCTGCCGCGGATCCCATAGACCAGTACATCGTTGGACAGATCGTCTTTTAGGATCCCCGCCTGGTAATACAGCCGGTTTTTCCATTCCGCGTCCCGGTTTTCCTTTTTCCCATTCACCTGAAAGTCGTAACACAGGAAAGCCGTCAGAAGTTTTTCTCCGGAAGTCCCGTTGTCAAAATAGTGCGGATTCCCTGTGGTTTTTGCCGCAAAAACCGGAAGGCGTTCCCTGAACAGCCCGTCCGCTTTGCCCGTCCTGCGCAGGCGGTAGGGCAGCACGTCGATTGCCGCCAAAACCGCCTTCAGGGTTTCCCGAAAACCCTCCCGATCCTCACGGTACTGCTGCATCAGAAGCAGCCCTCCATCTTTATGGCTGTCCAGGGCATGGGAAAGCCACTGTCTGCCGGCATTTCCCGTCCCTTTCCCTTCCTGCCCTTTTGGGTCAAGAAATTCAGCGAAAAACTGCTGCTTTTCCTTCTCCTCCCGTCTGTTCTGCTCCTTACGGGCAAGCAGCGGTTCCTGGAAATAGGCTTCCAGTATTTCCTCCCATGCCAATTCCCCAAAACGGCTTTCCGAAAGAGCTTTCTCCATGGCAGACGCCAAGATCGTGATGGTCTGATTTTCGGTATAATCCCTTTGGAAGAAACCTCCCAGCGCTGCTTTTTCTTCCGCATCCAGCCCTTTTAAGGTGACCGTTCCTCCAAAATGCCCCAGGCTCTCATATTTTTTCCGAAACCCCGAAAAGACCTTCTGGAATACCTGCCTTCCTCTGAAATATTCCAGACATTCTTCCATCCTCTGTTCCGTCATCGTTCTTTCCCTGCTCCTTCTGTCTTTTCTTCCGGATCCATTGCCAGGCTTCGCACTCTTCCGTTCCACACATAAGGAATCACCGTCACATACCGGGCGTTTTCCGGACGCACAAGCTGATAGATCGCAAGGCTTGGCACTGTGTCATAGTCTCCCCAAAGGATCTGGGAATTGATCATAAAATTAAAGTCAAACTCCACCATCAGCCGGAACATATCCCGGATATTCATCTCGTCCACTCCGGCAAATGCCTCGTCCAGGGAGATCAGCCTTGGCGCTTCTTGCCTGGCTCCCGAATATTTGGCGACTACCGCCGAAAACAGAGGCACATACATAGCCATTGCTTTTTCACCTCCGCTGAAGGTGAAGAATACCCGGTCGGTAAGCTCCTTTTTCTTCTCTCCGGTCTTCTGGCATTCCAGCTGGAACTCAAACCATTTCCGATAGTCCAAGACTTCCCGCATAATCATGTGGAAGGACTGCACGGAGGAGCCGTCAGAAGAAAGCTTCCTTGCCTCCTCGATCTTGGAGCGAAAATGAAGGGACAGCTTCTCCACTTCTTCTTCACGCATGATCTCCGAATCCTTTTGGAGAAGCTCTACCAAAGTCCTTGTGTCCAGCTGCTCCTCCTTTTCCGCCCGGCGGCTTTTCCACCTAAGGCTTAGGGTCAGACCGCTGGATGTGCGCATGGATTCCATCAGGCTGTTCATCTTTTCCACCCAGCGTTTGCTGGACTGGATCTTCAGGCGGATTTTTTTGCTGATCGTATTGGCGAGAATATCCTCAAAAAGCTCCCGGTCTTTGTCGCTCAGGAGACGTTTCTGCTCCTCGGCATCTTCGCAAAGGCGCAGGATCAATTCTTTAAACTTCAGGGTATTGCCCCTGTACTTCACAAGGATATCAATCCGTTTCATGCTGAGTTCAAAAAAGGCGCTCTCCTCATCCTGCTCGGAAAACAGCGTCTGCATGGTCATATGATACTCCGTCAAATACGCCTTGTTCTGATGATAGACCTCCTGAAGGCTTCCCAGAAGATCCGTCTGTTTCCTGTTCCCGAACTTTCCTGCAAACATCTGGCAGACTTTTTCCGCCTGATCCTCCGCATCCTCCGTAGCAGCAAAGCTTCTCTCCGTATAGCCCAGGGCATATTCTGCCCGGAACGCCCCTTCCAGCCAGTCCCTCCGGCTCTTTTCCCTCTGTCTCTGCTGTTCGTTGTGTTCCAGATCTTCCTGGGCATGCCGGATAGTTTCTGCCAGCCTTGCCTTTCTCTGTACAGACTCATCCCTTTCATCGGGAATCTCTGCCAGTCTCCGGATGCAGGAATCCAGCCTTTCCTTGATTTTCTCGTAATCGGTCAGCTGAAGCTGTTCCCTCACAGACTGCAGCGCCCGCTCTGTCTCCCTAAGTTTGCCCTGCGTTCGGTTCAGATCGTAGAGAATATCATCCAGGTCCCTGTCAAGCTCCTCCAGATACTCCTCCTGGCTTCTCACATAACGGAGCCCTCCCAGATATTTTTCATGGGAAATCCGAAGCCCTGTCAGTGCATCCTTATATTCTGCCAGGGATTCCACAGCCGCTGTAAATACATCCAGGCGCATGGGAAGATAGCAGGCGGCGCATACCTTTCTGGCATGGATTCTGATTTCTTCCAGCCTGGCTCTCTCCGCCTCCGTGCGCTCCTGCTGGGCGGCAAGCCTGGTCCTGATCAGTCCCAGGGCATATTCCTTCTGGCTGTATTCTCTGGCTGCGACCTTCAGATCCTGTCCGGATGGGAAGGAGAGTCGTTCTTCCTCCAGCTTCCTGATGCGTCCTTCTGCACGGTTAAGCTCACTCTCCCTCTGGCGCACCAATTCCCTGCATGTTTCGCAAAGCTTCTCAAAGGCTTCGATCTGCTGCGCCCGGAACCTCTCCCTGGCTTTCGCTCCGATAAAACGCGCTTCATACTCCCCGGTCACCGTCCCTTCCAGGATTCCCAGGCGATAAATGCCCCTCTCATCCACCCAGGTATCCGAAACCGCCCCTTTTTCACGGATCTCTTCTCCTCTTCCCGTGCCGATCGCTCCCAAAGCCCGGGAGACCTGCTGGTAGAAAAGAATATCATTTTCTCCATTGTCAACCTCCAGGACCGCCTGCAGGTTCTCCTTCACATGGGCAGCGTCGCTGAAAATATACTTGTCCAGAACCCCCTGATCCAGGGCGAGCACCTGTTCCCGGTATTCTGCTGGAACGATCAGGGCATCCAGAATTCCCATCTCTCCCAGAGCCTCCTCCAGCCTGGATGCCTGTTCTAAAGAGAGAGTATCCCCAAAGTCCACCGTCTTGTAAAACTGCAGATAAGGAATCCCTTTTTCCCGCAGAAGCTTTCTGTTTTTCTGCACTGCTTCCGGCTGCTCCGGCTCGGGATCCTTCTTCTCTTCCCACTCTGACAGCTCTTTTTCCGCCTCCGAAAGCTGCTCCTTCGCCTCTGCAAGGGAACGTTCGCATGCGCTTTTGTCCGCCCTTAACGTATTTTCCCGGAGGTAAAATTCCTCCCGGACGGCTTTGACGCTTTCTTCATAGTCTGTCCCCATCTGGTAGTCCGCAATGTTTCTCGAAAGCTCCTGGAGAGTTTCTGCTTTCAGGCGGAGTTCCTGATTGGATTTTTCCCACTGATAGATCTTCTCCGTCAGTTCCTCCTTGGTTTCCTGCAGGAGATTTTCATATTGCCTAAGCTCCCTTTCCGCCTGATCCTGCTCCTTCCGGCAGCCGTCCAATTCTTCCAGGAATCGTTCATACTTCTCCTGGCTTAGGCGTTCCTCCTCAAGGACCGCCTTCCCGTCCTGTACCTTTTTTGTATAAGCACGAAGAAGCTGCTCGTGGCTGTCAAAGGAAGAGAATTCCTCCGGCGAATCGGTCAGCTCCTTTTTCAGAAACGAGAATTCATCAAAAGGGATTTCTCCCAGTATCTCTTCCATCTCATCCAGGGTTTCGTTCATCCCATCTGCAAGGACTTCACACTGTTCCTGCTGACGTCTCCTCTTTTCCTCCGCTTCCAGCCGCTTTTCCTTTTTCTCTGACTCCTGACGTTCTTTTTCCGTACGGTCTTTCTGCAGGTTCTGCTCCTCCCTGGACAGCCGCTCCTCCTGTTCCTTCAGCCTGGCAGCGTCACTGTCCGCCAGGGAAGCCTTCTCCTCCTGGAGTACCGCTTCTTCCTGCTTCAGGCTTTCATAACGTTCCTCCTCTTTCCTAAGCTCCTGACTGCTGCTCTCAATTTTTCCCGTCAGGGAGGCGCTTTTCTCTGTCAGCTCAGCAAGGTTTTCAGCTCTCTGGTAAACAGGAGCGCTTTGTCATAGAGAACGATTTGGTTATACTGGTCATAGACCCGCTCGATCTGCTTTGCAGCACGGATGCTGTCGTTCAGCATATCCAGGTTGGTCTTTAAGCTGTCCATGTTTTCAATGGCTTCGGACATTGGGCGCAGGTCGTCCTCTGAAAGCGTCTGCAGGGAATTGCTCAGGATTTCGTTGATAATCGTCGGCTTGAAATCTTTGGAAAGCTTGGGCGTGCGAAGCTGGATCAACAGTTCCAGAAGCTCCCGGTATTCCTCCATGGTCTCAAATCCAAACAGGAGCTTATTGACGCACTGGGCGTATTCTCCCTGGGTTTCCAGTACCTGCCCTCCGTTTCCGATCCTGTTTCGCAGTTCAATCTTCGTATAGGGAAGCTTGCTCTGCACGTCTTTATACAGAAAAAAATCCTTCCCGATCCTCCGCCCGTCGGTAATGCAGAAGTACCAGGATTCCATTTTCTTGTTTTTCCTGGCTCTCATGCCGATTCCGATTGTGACGTAGGAATCGCTTTCCAGGCGTTTCATTTCCATATAGAGGTATCCGGTCCGCTCCTCCCGTCCATCCTCCTCTTCCAGAAGGTAATTTTCCATCTTTCTGGCTCTGGAGCCGAAGGGATCCAGCCTTTCCGGCCTCATATTTCCATCCAGAAGAAGGGGGATAAAGCTCTGCATGGTCACGGATTTTCCAGAACCATTGGCTCCCCTAAGCAGCATCCTCCCATCCAGGAAAGGAAACTCTTCCTCATCGTAATACCAGAAATTGACCAATCCTACCTTGCTGATCTGCCACTTACTGTTCATCTCTTCCTCCTCTGTCCAGAAAATCCTTGGGATACCTTCCAATCACCTTGCCCACTGCCTGCCGGATCACAACTTTGCCGTCCTCTTCCTGAATCAATTCCATAGACTTCATATAATCTATCATTTCCCGGCAAAATTCCCTGGTCGTCATCTCCCGATACTTTTTCGCAAAGCCTGCTCCGTATTGCCCTTTCAGTTCCTCAAGAATCCTCTGGAACTGTTCCGTCGGCAGGCAAAGCTGTTCGTCCAGCGGCAGCTTTAACTTCTCTGTTTCTATCTGTTCCCACAGGATCCCTCCGCACAAAAGCACGATATCCGACAGGGTATTCTCCTCTGGAAAGCATCTTCCCAGACGGCAGTTTTCTCCCAGTATCAGAAACGCGCCAGTTCTGTATACCTGCAATTCACAGTCGAACAGCTCCGACAATTCCCCGCCGATCATGTTCCTGAAATTCCTCACATAGGCAAAATCTTCTTCATTCTCCTCGCTGCGGTACATGCCCATGGTCATCAAAAGCTGCCGGTAGACTCTCTGACGCCTTACAATTCCCCGGTCCTCATCCACATCGATCCATTCCTCCCGCTCAAAGTCCGACGGCTTCGTATATCCCATGATATCCTGGGTAAAATTTTTCATAAAATACCGGGACACTCCCGTATTCTCATAGAGGATCTCGCTGGTATCATCCCTGGCAAAACTCTCCTCACTCCCATCGTCCACCTTGAGGATTCCGCAATTTACACTGTATTTCATCACTTTGATCAGATGTCTCCTGTAATGGTAAACCGTCCAGTCAACCTGTTCCTCCTGGTACTGGCTCTGTACATACTCCGTCAATTCTGACAGCACGAACTGTTCCTCCGCCTCTTTATCCTCCAGAAACATCAGGAGCAGACAGAAAAACACATATTCTATTTTCTCGGTAAATTCTGTGATCCCCATCCAGTTTTCCGGCTTTGCCGGAAGCTTTTCCACTTTCACCAGATAGGGATTCACGATGACCTGATAACCCAGCTTTTCGGTCAAAAATTTCTTCACACTGCCGATCTCATCCTTCACCTGGTAGTAAAGCTCCCGGTCCTGGGATTTCAGGATCCAACGGCGGCTAAGAAGCGTCTCTAAGATTCTCATCTATCTGCTCCCTCTCTTCTGATTTTTGGTATCCCAGGTTCCCTGCCTGCCGTCAGACTCAAAAATGAGCGTATACGCCGGCATCTGAAAGGTTCCGTCTTCACAGGCAAGCACGCAGGTTTCCCGCACATCCGGCTGTTCGATGCGGTAGACCAGACCGTCCTCCGTCTTCGCGCGGTAATATTTATTTTCCAGCGCCTTGGAAAGCCACAGCAAAAAGGTATCCCTCACTCCCGCCGAAATCTCAGGCAAGGTGGAAAATTCCAGCCGTCCATCCTGGATGTAGCTCTCCAAGATTCTTTTTTCTTTCTCGATCCGCCGGATCGTTTCCTGCCGCATCGCTTCCTTTTCCCTGGTTTTGTCTTCAATCCCGGAGCGGGCTATTCTTTCCTTATAGGTACGCACACGGGGCTGAATCGTCATCACATACGGCTTTTCTTCAAAGACTCCGCTGTTGATGCTCTCAGTCTCCCTGGCAAAATTCCCCTTCAGATGCAGCGGCTTCTCAATGCCAAATACACAGGCTGCCAGCCGGTGGGCTTCATTGATATCCCTGCACCGCCCAAACATGTTTGCCAGCTTGTGGTATTCCTCCCTGCGGTTTGCCCCCGTATTGCTCTGTTCGCTGATCCTTGCCGCATAGCGGGTAATTTTCCGGATAATCTCGTTGGTGGTGTCAAAAACCTTCAGCGCCTCAGACTCCTTCCCCTCCCTGCCGCGGAACCATTCCTGAATGCTGTCCCAGCGTCCATACATCTTGTCACGGATCAGCTTTTCATCCGGTTCCCCGTCAATCCTCGGAATGGAAAGCTCGTAATCTGTCACAACCTTCAGAATCCTTTCCACGGTGCCTGGCTCCACCTCTTTGAGGGACTGCTCGATGGCAGAGACATTCACCTGGAGGCTTTTCACAAAGGAACGCAGGTATTCGATCAGTCTGTCCTTAAATACCAGAAATTCCCTGGTCTTCATCAATTCCTCCGCCTTAACGCTGTTCAGTTCTCGCATATAGTCCTGGTAATTCTGATTCAGACGGACGAAATCGCTGTTCAGGTCGCTCCACCAGCCATAGATCTTTTCCGCATCCAGCCCTTCCATCTCCTGAATTCTTCCGATACTGCTGCGGATCCTCTCCAGAAGGGACGGCTCCAGGGATGAACCCTCAATGGACAGATTCTCCAGACGCACCACCATGCGCTCAATCTCCACCGCAGCCTCGGAAAGCTGGTAACGGAATTTTTTATTCTTGAATTCTTCAATGGAAGCCACCTTCCTGGTGTCCTGGATCGTCAGAAGGTTTCCCCAGGACACCAGCGCTGCCAGGTCCTGCTGGCACTGCTCGGGCGTATACTCCCGGAAATATTCATCCTCTGTCAGTTCCTCATATACCTCTTCCTGGTACATCCAATATTTTAATTTCTCGTAATTCAAATAGAAAAGCCGTATGATGGAACGATACCTTGCCGCATTCTCCACGGTCAAGTATTTCGTCTCCATCACCGGCTTGATCATCTTCTCATGTATATGCATCTATCCTGCATCCTTTCCGGGCTGTCATTGCTGCCGCAATCTGGTCGCATGTTCTCATTCTTCCGAAGATTATGGTAGCATGGAGGTATGGAAGATGCAAGAAGTTTTTGGGGAAAGGTTCCATTCTTTCATACCCCTGCTTCAGCATATTGGATACCATCAAAACTTTTGTTTGCTCAATTCCTTTTTTCTCTACATATCCGCTTAAGTTACACATTAAGTCCAGCTCCTTTCCGATCTGCCCTTCCACTTTTAGCGGTGGAACCGCCTGTGATCCTATGGTATAATCAGACCTAGAAGCCAGCGTGTTAGATGGTAAGGCTGAATTTGTCCAATCTCAGCCATCTGTCAAGGAGATTGTTTTATGGATGATATGCTTTATGTAAATGATAAAGAATACCGGCTTTTGAAGCTGTTGGGGAAAGGAAAGGGCGGATACTCTTATCTGGCACAAATAGGCCAAGAATACGTTGTGGTGAAGCAAATCCACCACGAGCCCTGCCCTTATTATCAATTCGGCAACAAAATCGAAGCGGAATGGAACGATTATCAGCGTCTGCAGTCCATTGGGATTCCCATGCCTGAACTGCTGGATATCGACAGGGCGGCTGAACGGATCGTAAAGGAATACATTTCTGGCGATACCGTATATGAGCTCCTGCTAAAAGATAAACTCCCGGAGAGCTGTCTGCTCCAGGTAAAGGAAATGTGCCGTCTCCTATACAAAGCAAATACAAATATCGACTATTTCCCCACCAATTTTATCTTGCAGAATGATACGTTGTATTACGTGGATTATGAGTGCAACGACTATATGGAGGAATGGAATTTCGAAAACTGGGGCATCAAATATTGGTCCAGGACGCCGGAATTTCTGGCTTATGCAGAGGAGCATCCTTAGCTCTCTTTGTCTCCTGGAGTTCCTTTCTTCATAGACCGTTTATCTGCATACATGTTCTCATCCGCCCGTTTCAAAACCTCTGCCAGAGAGCGATCCTTTGCCGTGGCAAACGCATGCCCCATGGAAATGCTGCACAGAGGGGAGATCTCACGGCACTTTTCCATGACGCGGGATCGAAACTCTGCTTCCAGATCTGTCAGCCTCCCTGCCGGGATCGCGTTTCCCCAAAAAAGAAATTCATCTCCGCCCATCCGGTAACAGGTTCCCTTGTCGCCAAAAACTTCCATCAGGGCATCCGCACAATTACAGATATAGATATCCCCTGTGTGATGTCCAAGCAAATCGTTGACCTTCTTTAGATCATTCAGATCCGCCATGAGAAATACCTCTTCCTGGCCGGGTGCCCAAGCATTTTCCCGCTCCATAAAGGCACGCCTATTCCTGCATCCGGTCATCTGATCCAGATAGGAAAGCTTTTTGTAGTAAGCCGACTCCATCCCCTGCACATAAAGATTGATCGCACGGCGGATCGTGAAATAGCAGACCAATATATAGAACGCCAGAACTCCCACCTGCAGAAAGCTACCAACCTGTCTTCGGATATTGACCAGGTCATAAGCAAGTTCTACACAGGCAAAGACGCAAAGAACGGTAAGGGCAATCACCATGGAAGAAATCTTCTTATTCTTATTGTGCAGGTAGTCCCAGTAGATCAAAATCGGAATCCCCACACAGAGCAAAAGCAACATAACCAATGACAGGTTCAACATTTGCATAAAGTCCCGGATCCCCGTTGTCTGAAGCACGATCAGGACACAAAGATAGCCCATCTGGAAGAAACGGCTGTACTGACAGACTTTCCGGTAGGTAAAATCCGGCAGATTCTCCACTAACCTCAGCAAGGGCAGCGGAAGCAGATGCAGGGAAAGAAACGTTACATTATACCACCACATCAGTTTATCCGTAAAAAACTGCAGCATATAGCTTTCGCCCAGCATCCAGATCCCCGTCAGCATTCCAAAAAGCCCCAGCAAGAAGAACTGGTTACCCGGCACTTTCCGGACAAGATATAAGACATGGAACAAGAGCATAACCACGCTTATCACCAACAGCAAGAGAGCTGTGGCAAATCCCACCCCATATGTGCGAAGGATGAAAAACAGCAGCGCCGTTTTCGTGCCTATGTAAACCTGGTTTAGCAGCCCCTGATACTCTTCATATGGAGATGAGAGTTCTATCCTCAATTCCTTCCCCTCGCTGCCCGGATCCAATCTCAGCATCACCCAGCTGCTGGAAGGCGACTTTCCGAACATCCTTGTATCGGAATCAACTCCTCCCTGCTCCAAAACAAGGTTTCCATCAAGCCAAATCCGTACTTTCTCCTGCGAAGCTCGAAAACAAAGGGTATTCCCATACTCTGCCCAGTTATCCGAAACCGTCGTATAGACCGTTGCCGTACCGTTCTCATCACATGCAAAAGAAGCCGGCAGGCTGCTGATCCCTTCTTCCTGCCTATCGCTATACCAGACCGTGTCCAGTTCATATACCTCTTCCTCATCCATAAAAGAAGTTTCCCTCGGGCTCCTATTCCATGAAAGCAGTACAAAACAGCAGATTACCAGCAAAAATATCCATACTTCTATATGAAATTTTCGTTTCTTCATGCCGCTCATGGGGTGCCTCCTGGTATCATCTATAAATTCTTATCCATTGCTCATAGCCTGTCTCTGACAATCGACTATACATGGAAATTATACCAGAGCATTTCCCTTTTTACAATCTGTGAGAACATGTTCTGAAAAATATGCCATCACTCTATTGCCTTTCATATCGTCTTTATCCGCCCCATAGCCCCAACCCCTGCATTAGCCGTAAAATGGACATTCAAGCATCTGCTTGGCTCGTTGCCCACGGGAATCAAAAAGGGGACGCTTTACGCAGATGCAAAGCGTCCCTCATTTTCCACGATCAGTCAGTGGAATTTTTATGCTAGTTTTTCTCCTGTCAGCATTTCGTATGCCTGGAGATATTTTTCAATGGTCTTGTCCACAATATCCTGGGGAAGTGTCCAGTTGTTATCCGGGTTTGCTTTCAGCCAGTCACGGGCAAACTGTTTGTCAAAGGAGGGCTGTCCATGTCCCGGTTCATAGCCGTCTGCAGGCCAGAATCTGGAGCTGTCCGGGGTGAGCATCTCGTCTCCGAGGACAATATTGCCGTTTTCATCAAGACCAAACTCAAATTTTGTATCTGCAATGATAATTCCCTTGCTCAGGGCGTACTCTGCACATTTTTTGTAAAGAGCAATGGTGCAGTCGCGCAGTTTTTCTGCATATTCGCGGCCTTTGCCGGGGAAATGCTTTTCCAGATGGTCGATGCTCTGCTCAAAGGAAATATTTTCGTCATGATCTCCGATCTCCGCTTTGGTGGACGGAGTATAGATCGGCTCCGGGAGCTTGTCGGATTCCTTCAGTCCCTCCGGCAGTTTGATGCCGCAGACGGTTCCGTCTTTCTGATAGCTTGCCCAGCCGCTTCCGGTGATATATCCGCGCACAATACATTCAATGGGAAGCATATTCAGTTTGCGGCACATCATAGATTTCCCCTCGAATTTTTCCTGCTGGAAAAATTCCGGCATATCCTTCACATCTACAGAAATCATATGATTGGGAACAATATCTTCTGTCATATCGAACCAGAATTTTGACATCTGTGTGAGAACCGTTCCTTTTTTGGTCACCTCGTTGTTCAGAATCACATCGAAGCAGCTGATACGGTCGGTAGCTACCATGATCAGGCTGTCGCCGTTATCGTAAATCTCACGCACTTTACCTTCTTTAATCGGTTTTAAAATTTCCATGTTCATACCT
>DVFT01000171.1 GCA_018713105.1 Candidatus Limivivens merdigallinarum
GTCAAAAACCCCGCAGCAAGCTACGGGGCATCAAACTTGCTGCGCAGCAGAGCTGCGGGGTATTTGACCCTCGCGGCAGTCGCCAAATGGACATGCAAGCATGTCCGCTTGGCTCGTTGCTCGCGGGAATAAACTACTTGGATTGTATCATACTCTTCCCTGCTAAACAAGTTCCTGCACAAAAAACCATCGAAAAACTGTAATTCTGTGAATACTTAAAGGAATTCCAAAAAAGGGTTGCATTTTTACACCAACAGGTATAATATAAGCATATCAAGACATAGTATTTAATACTACATGTAAAGTTCATGTTAACTATATAAGATGAAAGTGAGGTTATTTTATGGAGACAACTGCCGTTCGCAAATTTTATTTAAAAGATCCCGGAAGTGCAATCACTCATTTTATCGGTATGCTGATGGCAATGACCGCAGCCTGGCCGCTGCTTCTGAAAGCGTCTGAGGTACCGGGGCACCTGCTCCCGGTCACGGTATTCATTGTCAGCATGATCCTGCTCTATGCCGCCAGCACCACCTACCACTCCTTCAATCTTTCCGAGCAGGGAAACCGGATCTTGAAGAAGATTGACCATATGATGATCTTTGTCCTGATCGCAGGAACCTACACTCCCATCTGCATGATCACCTTAAAGGACGGCATCGGACCGTTTATGTGTGCTCTGGTATGGGGAATCGCCCTTGCAGGAATCATCATCAAAGCGGTCTGGATCTACTGCCCGAAATGGTTTTCCTCCGTCCTCTATATCGGGATGGGCTGGGTATGCATCATGGGGCTGGCTCAGATCTTAAGAGCCCTTCCGCCCGCGGGATTTGCCTGGCTGCTGGCAGGAGGCATCATCTATACCATCGGCGGCATCATCTATGCACTGAAGCTTCCGATCTTTAATTCCAGGCATAAAGCCTTCGGCTCCCACGAAATTTTCCATCTCTTTGTCATGGCAGGAAGTATCTGCCACTTCATCGTGATCTATTGCTTCGTGGCAGGCCGCTGAGGCCTTCCCTAACGGGGCTTGCCGCACAAAACAGCAACAGCCTCAGGGTTTCTTCCTACTACTCTTCCCTGGGGCTGTTTTCTCTCTGCACCTTGTCTTTTTTGGGGCTTGTTCTTTCTCTAAGCATTCCCCTTTTTGGGGACTTGTCCCCTGATCAGTTCCAGCTTTTCCTTTCTGCTCATTCTCTTGATCTCGCATTCCCTTCTCATAGCTTCCTCCTTGGACGGAAACGTCTCGTAGTACAGAAGCTTCACCGGCCGTCTCGGCTTTGTATATTTCGCTCCTCTGCCTTCATTGTGAGCCTTGATCCGCTTGTCCAGGTTATTGGTCCAGCCGGTATAGAGGGTCTTATCCCTGCACTCTAGGACATAGGTATAGTTTGGTTTGTATTCCATCTTGTGATCTCCCAAATTTTTAAACAAAACCCATATGTAAAGAAGGCATTGAACCCAACACCTTCTCGTTTATCCCCAAAGCAGCCGGGGCGTGGTCTCCCACCGGTATTTTACTAAGCAAAGCCTCCTGACAAAGACTGTGATGTTTCCGGCTGCATGTTTTACAGTATTTATTATACGCTGGAATCCGGTATTTGTGCAAGACAGGGCAGGTGGATGTTACTCCAGATAGAGGAACGGATCCACCGGCTCGCCGTTTTTCTTCATCTCGAAGAACAGGTTGCTCCCTTCCTCGCAATAGTATTTCGTGGGCTCGCTGATATAACCGATCAGGCTTCCCGTTTCTACAACGTCTCCCTCAGAAACCGCCACTTCTTTCAGCTGACCGTAAATCAGTTCATAATCGTTGCCGATATCCATGGTGATGGTAGTCCCCGTCTCGTCATCGATCTCGACGGTTTCCACGATTCCCTTCGCTGCGGACAGTACCTGGCTGCCTACCTCTGCACCGATCACCAGTGCCGGATTGTATTTGTACTGCTTCAGTGTGGGGAAATAGATGGAGCTGTCCATGCTGTAGTCCAGTATAACGTTTCCTGCCACCGGCCAGGTCAGAGTGTCATTGTCCGTGAAATTCACCGTAGGTGAAATCGTATTTTCCAGGGACGCCTCCACATTGGAGGAGCCTGCATCCTCGATCTCTTCCTCATCCAGAGTGTCTTCCTTATCCGTTTCCTCCTCGGTGCTTTCCTTTACCAGGCTTGCGGGGTCTTCCTCGATCTCATTTTCCAGGGTAGCGCCGTTTACCTCGGCTTCTTCTGTGCTCTTCTCGCTTTCTTCCGTATCCTTCACTGCTTTCCTGGCAGCGTTGGCTTCCTCAATGCGTGCCTGCTCCTCGGCGCTTTGTTCTGTCGTCTGTTCCTGATTTTTCTCTGCGGTATTCATGGTGTAAAAGGTGGCGAACGCTGCAGCTCCCACCAGGCAGAGACACAGCAACAGGGCGGCTCCGCGTTTTCTTGTGAAATTCTTACCTTCTTTATTCTCCATTTTCATCACCTCTACATATAGTCTGTATGTTCAATCATAGGATTGCCTTGTAAAGGTGATAATATACCTGATCCAAAAAATTTGCTTTGTTCTGATATAATTAGAACCCCTGCACATGACATCGCACGTACAAGGGTTCTTGTTCTCTCTTATTCTGCTTCCGGGATCGTTACTTTGTCCAAGTGCCAGATCTCGTCTACATACTGCTGGATGGTTCTGTCGGAGGTGAACTTTCCGCTGCATGCGGTGTTCAGCATCGCCATTTTTGCCCAGCGTTTTTCATCTCTGTATGCCTTCTCCACCTCTTTTTGAGCTGCTGCGTAGGATTTGAAGTCAGCCAGGATGAAGTAAGTGTCCGCTCTGTCGCTGCTCTTGGTGTTCAGCAGGGAATCATAGATGTCGCGGAACAGTTCCGGATTGTTCCTGGAGTATTCCCCGTTGATAAGCTGCATCAGGACGCGGCGGATATCCTGGTCATTGTTGAAGTAATCCATTGGATGATAACCGCCATTATTTTCGTAATTGATGACTTCCTGGGCGCTGAGACCGAAGATAAAGGCGTTCTCCTCTCCGACCTCCTCCACGATCTCCACATTGGCACCGTCCATGGTTCCAAGGGTAGGCGCGCCATTCAGCATGAACTTCATATTTCCGGTTCCGGACGCTTCCTTGCTGGCAGTGGAGATCTGCTCGGATACATCTGCCGCTGCAAAGATCAGCTCTGCATTGGATACACGGTAATCCTCAATGAATACCACTTTCAGCTTATTGTTGATAGAAGCATCGTTGTTGACAACATCCGCCACAGCATTGATCAGCTTGATGGTCAGCTTCGCCCTCTTGTAGCCTGCTGCCGCCTTTGCGCCGAAGATGAAGGTTCTCGGATAGAAATCCATCTCCGGGTGATCCTTGATGGTGTTGTACAGATACATCACATGCAGGATGTTCAAAAGCTGACGCTTATATTCATGGAGACGTTTTACCTGGACATCGAAAATGGAACGGGGATCCACTTCGATTCCATTGTGCTCGCGGATATATCTTGCCAGGCGCACCTTGTTCTGATACTTGATGTTCATAAACTCCTGCTGTGCCTTCTCATCGTCGGCATAGACAGCCAGCTTGTGGATCTGGGGTAAATCTGTGATCCACTCGTCGCCGATATGGGCTGTGATCCATTTTGCCAGAAGCGGATTGCCGTGGAGCAGGAAACGTCTCTGGGTGATCCCGTTGGTCTTGTTGTTGAATTTCTCCGGCATCATCTCATAGAAATCCTTCAGCTCCTGGGTCTCCAGGATCTTGGTATGAAGGGCTGCCACACCGTTTACGGAATATCCGGCAGCGATTGCCAGATGCGCCATCTTCACCTGTCCGTCATAGATGATCGCCATCTTGCGGATCTTCTCCTGGTTGCCCGGATATCTGCGGCGGATCTCCTCCACAAAGCGGCGGTTGATCTCCTCAATGATCTGGTAAATTCTGGGAAGCAGCCTTGAGAACAGCTCGATAGGCCATTTCTCCAGAGCTTCCGCCATGATCGTATGGTTGGTGTACGCGCAGGTCTTGGTGGTCACTTCCCACGCCTCGTCCCACTCCAGTCCTTCTTCGTCCAGAAGGATCCTCATAAGCTCTGCCACTGCCACAGTCGGATGGGTATCATTGAGCTGGAACGTCGCCTTCTCATAGAATTTGCGCACATCCGAATGGCTCTTCTTATATTTTGCCACTGCTGCCTGAACGCTTGCGGAGATGAAGAAATACTGCTGTTTCAGACGCAGCTCTTTGCCTGCGTAGTGTTCGTCTGCGGGATAGAGCACCTCTACGATGTTCTTTGCCAGGTTCTCCTGCTCCACCGCCTTCATATAATCTCCGCGGTTGAAGGAGTCAAGCTGGAAATCCACGATGGGCTCTGCATCCCATACACGCAAGGTATTCACGATGCGGTTGTTGTATCCCACAATGGGGATATCGTAGGGAATCGCCCTCACAGACTGATAGTTTTCCTGGATAAATTTATTTCTATGTGTGGACTCATCATACTCCACACGCACATAGCCGCCAAATTTGACTTCCTTGGCATATTCCGGACGGCGAAGCTCGAAGGGATTGCCGTCTTTCAGCCAGTTGTCCGGCACCTCTACCTGATAGCCGTCCTCGATCTTCTGCTTGAACATCCCGTAACGGTAACGGATCCCGCATCCATATGCCGCATATCCCAGGGTTGCCAGGGAATCTAAGAAGCAGGCTGCCAGACGTCCAAGACCGCCGTTTCCGAGAGCCGCATCCGGCTCCTGATCCTCGATCACGTTCAGATCGAAGCCCAGCTCTTCCAGTGCCTCCTTGACCTCATCATATTCGGTCAGGTTGATCAGGTTGTTGCCCAGAGCCCGTCCCATAAGGAACTCCATGGACATATAGTAAACAATCTTGGGATCTTTCTTCTGGTATTCTTCCTGGGTAGCCATCCAGTCGTCGATGATCGTCTCCTTCACCGCATAAGATACCGCCTGAAAAATCTGCTGTTTGGTCGCTTCCTCGATGTCTTTTCTGTAGAGAGTCCTGACATTCTCTTTTACTTCCTGGATGAATGCCTTCTTATCAAATTTTCTCATCTCATCCTCCTGATAATGTGACTTGTACACGATCGTTCGAAAGCCTGCTGAGCAAACATTTCCGTTCTGCCATGTCAGCGTCAGTTCTTTTTGACACCCAGCGCTACCTGTTCGCCGTTGATGTTCCATTCCTTTTCGTAGCCGTCCGTCTGTCCAAGACAGATCTCATCTGCCAGAACCTCGGACTGGATTTCCGCTGCGTGGTCTTTCAGAATCTTTTCGATCTTCTCGTTGTCTTTTGCATAGATGGTAATGCGGTCCATGACCTCAAAGCCCGCTTCCTTACGCATGGTCTGTACCTTGCTGATCAGCTCACGGACGAAGCCTTCCTCCACAAGTTCGGGAGTCAGCCTGGTATCCAAAGCCACGGTGATCTCACCTTCCTGTTCGGATACATAGCCCTCTGTCTGGGCAGTCTCAATGAGCAAATCCTCCTCTAATAATACAACCTTCTCTCCGGCAATGTCAAGGACGAGCTCTCCCTGGCTCTTCAGCTGATCCATGGCTGCATTTCCGTCAAGCCCTGCGAGAGCCTGCTTGATTCCACCCAAAAGCTTGCCGTATTTCGGTCCTACCGTGCGAAGCTGGGGCTTGAAGCTGTAGGAAGTGAAGGCATGTACGTCATCTGTGAAGGTCACTTTCTTCAGATTCAGCTCATCCCTGACGATATCCTGGAAATACTCCGCCAACGCTACGGGAGCCTTCACGAACATGTTCGCGATAGGCTGACGGTTCTTGATGTTGGCGGTATTTCTGCAGGCACGTCCCATCACGACGATTTTCAGCACCTCATCCATATCCTGCTCCAGCTCTTTGTCGATCTCGTTCTCATCCACGGTTGGGAAGTCACAGAGATGGATGCTCTCCGGCGCATTCGGATCAATATTCCTTACCAGGTTCTGATAGATATCCTCGGTCATGAACGGGATCATCGGCGCCGCTGCCTTGGATACCGTCACCAGGGCGGTATAGAGGGTCAGGTAGGCATTGATTTTATCCTGCTCCATTCCCTTTGCCCAGAAACGCTCGCGGCTTCTTCTGACATACCAGTTGCTCATGTCGTCCACAAAATCCTGAAGTGCTCTCGCAGCCTCCGGAATCCGGTAGCTGCCAAGATTATCATCCACGTCTTTTACCATGGTATTCATCTTGGAAAGGAGCCATTTGTCCATCACGGACAGCTTCTCGTATTCCAGCGTATATTTGCTGGGATCAAAATTGTCGATATTGGCATAGAGCACATAGAACGCATAGGTGTTCCACAGTGTTCCCATGAATTTCCTCTGACCTTCCTGTACGGCTCTTCCGTGGAAACGCTTGGGAATCCAGGGCGCTCCTGCCGTGTAGAAATACCAGCGGATCGCGTCTGCGCCGTAGGTTGCCAATGCCTCGAAGGGATCCACGGCATTTCCCTTGGATTTGCTCATCTTCTGGCCGTTCTCATCCTGTACATGTCCCATAACGATGACGTTCTCATAGGGCGCTTTGTTGAACAGAAGCGTTGAGATCGCAAGCAGGGAATAGAACCAGCCGCGGGTCTGGTCCACTGCCTCAGAGATAAACTTAGCCGGGAACTGCTGTTTGAACAGATCCTGGTTTTCAAAGGGATAATGATGCTGTGCGAACGGCATGGAACCGGAGTCAAACCAGCAGTCGATCACCTCCGGCACGCGGTGCATCTCTTTGCCGCATTTCGGGCACTTGATGGTCACGGCGTCGATATACGGGCGGTGGAGTTCGATATCGTCCGGGCAGTTATCGGACATGGATTTCAGTTCCTCAATGCTGCCGATGGAATGCTGATGCCCGCATTCACATTCCCAGATATTCAGCGGGGTTCCCCAGTAACGGTTTCTGCTAAGCCCCCAGTCCTGAACATTCTCCAGCCAGTCGCCGAAGCGTCCTTTTCCGATGCTCTCCGGGATCCAGTTGATGGTATTGTTGTTGCGGATCAGGTCATCCTTGACTGCAGTCATCTTGATGAACCAGGATTCTCTCGCATAATAGATCAACGGGGTGTCACATCTCCAGCAATGCGGGTAGCTGTGCTCGAACTTGGGCGCTGCAAACAGCAGCCCTCTCTTGTCCAGATCCTCCAGCACCATGGGATCAGCCTTCTTGCAGAACGTGCCTGCCCACGGAGTCTCCTTGGTCATCTCACCTTTCGGGTCTACCAGCTGCAGGAAGGGCAGGTCGTATCTTCTTCCCACCTTGGAGTCGTCCTCACCGAATGCCGGTGCGATGTGTACCACGCCGGTACCGTCGCTCATGGTAACGTAGGTATCGCACACCACGTAATATGCCTTCTTGGTCAGCTTGACGAAATCAAACAGCGGGACATATTCTTTGTATTCCATCGCCGTTCCCGGGAAGCTATCCAGCACCTCGTAGGCGTCCTCTCCCAATACCTTGGAAGCCAAAGCATCTGCCAGGTAATATACGGTGCCGTCCTCTTTCATCTTCACCTTTACATAGGTTTCTTCCGGGTTTACGCAAAGAGCCACGTTGGAGGGCAGCGTCCAGGGCGTGGTGGTCCATGCCAGGATATAAGCGTCCTCGTCTTTTACCTTAAATTTAGCGATGGCAGAGCGTTCCTTCACATCCTTGTATCCCTGGGCAACCTCGTGGCTGGACAGCGGGGTACCGCATCTCGGGCAGTAGGGCACGATCTTGTATCCTTTGTAGAGCAGCCCCTTCTCCCAGATTTTCTTGAGCGCCCACCATTCCGACTCGATAAAGTCATTGTGATAGGTTACATACGGGTGCTCCATATCCGCCCAGAATCCTACTGTGGCAGAGAAATCCTCCCACATTCCCTTATATTTCCAGACACTTTCCTTACAATGCTCAATGAATGGCTCCAGACCGTACTCCTCGATCTGCTCCTTGCCGTCCAGTCCCAGCTTCTTCTCCACTTCCAGCTCCACCGGAAGCCCATGGGTATCCCATCCTGCTTTTCTGGGAACCATTTTGCCCTTCATGGTCTGGTAACGGGGAATCATGTCTTTGATGACACGGGTCTCCACATGACCGATGTGGGGTTTGCCGTTGGCGGTTGGCGGTCCATCATAGAACGTATAGGTCTCGCCTTCCTTGCGGTTTTCAATACTCTTTTCAAAAATGTGATTTTCTTCCCAGAATTTCTCGACTTTCTTTTCGCGGTCTACAAAGTTCAGGTTTGTAGAGACTTTGTCGTACATCGCTTTTCTCCTTTCTTACTTTCCCTGTTTGCAACGGTTCGCATGTCCATTTGGCGACTTTTGCTGAATCGTCCCGAAAAAAACAAAAACCCGTCCGTAATCGGACGAGTGCACTAAAAAAGCATTCATAAACCACCTCTTACACATACTGACATACGCGCTCCCTGTAACGGGGGATACCGTCAGGATCTACTTTTGCTTCAACCCTGCAACTCCGAAGTGATTTTCCAACTCCTGTACTGGTACCGGGCTTCCACCTGCCCCGGCTCTCTTTGACGTTCCATGGAGCTGTACTCTCTTCATCTGTGTCTTTCATGGTATTTGCAACTGTCTTTCATTATATTGGGCGAATGGGGAAAAGTCAAGGGATTTTCAAGCTTTTTGCAAGGATAATCACTCCCAGGGCAGATAAAATGAGTGGGACGAGGATGTGCTGATACCTTTCGATTTTCTCTTTGATACCGGGATGATTCCCCAGGGAGTATCCCAGCCGGCACCACAGAGCTGTCATCATTGCAAACACAGCCAGGGCTTCGGCAAGTTCTCCGGCAGAATAGCCGCTGAATACCGGGATATACACCCCGATATTGTCCCCTCCGTTCGCCATGGTCACCAGAGCCACGCTGATGCTGCCGATCCCAGGCGTTTCACTCGTTTCTTCCTCCTGCCGGCTTTTATTCCCCTGACTGCTTTGATCCTTCCGACTGCTTCTGTCACTCTGGCTGCTTTGATCCCTCTGGCTGCGGTAATCCATCCACGCCTTGATGCCCAGACATAACGGTACAAAGCCCAAAAGCCCCACATATCTCTGGGGAACAAGCTGCGTTCCCAGCGCTCCCAGAATACTAAGCGCTGCAAGGCATCCCATCCCGATGTACTGACCTGCCACGACCTTAAGGGCTCCTTTTCTGCCCTTCGCCTGTGCGAAAAAAAGCGTCAGCATTAAAATATCATCAAGATTGGTACTGATAAAAGCTGCAATGGATGTGAAAAAAACGGCTGCCATGCTCTGTTCTCCTTTTTGTCTGTGTCTTTGGAACATGATAGCATGGGGACGGGACGGAGGCAAGATTCCCTTGCATTTCCCTTTATTTCTGCTATACTTTTTAAAGATAACAACAACTACGAAGGGAGAACCATTATGATCTACAAAACAAAAGGTACCTGCTCCAGTCTCATCGAAGTGGAGCTGGACGGAGACATCATCAAGGAAGTTCAGTTCACCGGAGGCTGCAACGGCAACCTCAAGGGAATCAGCCAGCTTGTAAAGGGTATGAAGGCTACCGACGTCATCGAACGCATGGAGGGAACCACCTGCGGCATGAAACCAACCTCATGTCCAGACCAGCTTGCCAAGGCTTTGAAGGAAGCGCTGGCTCAGTAATGTAATAGATATATGAAAAGGAGCCGCAGAAAATGATATCAAAACTTCTTGCGGCTTCCTTTGCTATTTCTTCTATAAGCAGTCCCTACCTCTCTTTTTCATTCTGCTGATGATTTCTTTCTTGTTTCTTTCTGCTTTCATCTTATCAGCCAAATCTAACAAAATCATAACAAAATGAAACTTTTTTATTTTTCTTGAATTTCTGTCCGCATATGGTATGATGAAACTAAGCATTCAATTTCTATTCTTCTTTGCGGCACTCGCCGTTCTGTAAATCCTATCGACGATCATTCTTAGAAATTCCAATGCGAAAACCACAATCCAGCAGAGGGGATTCTAAGAAACGGTATGGATTCAGAGTCCTCTCAAAACTAAAAAGGAGGACAAAGATGAATCAGAACAACAATACGTTTCTATTGGAAGAAAGACAGCCCGCCCGGGAATACAAAGACCGGCTGTTCCGCATGATCTTCAAAGAAAAAGGGAAATTCCTGGAGCTTTACAACGCGCTGAACGGGACAGATTACGATAATCCCGATGATCTGACCGTGACCACTTTGGAAAATGCCATTTATATGGGGATGAGGAATGACGTATCCTATCTCCTGTATGACCGCCTATCCCTGTATGAACATCAGGCGTCCATCAACCCTAACATGCCGCTTCGGAACCTGTTTTATGTGGCGGACATCTACTCCACCCTTACAAGGGATGCAAACCTCTATGGTTCCAAACGGATCATGCTTCCGGAGCCGCACTTCGTGGTATTCTATAACGGAATAGAAAAGCTGCAGGAGCAATCCATCCTCCAGCTATCAGACGCATTCCCGCAAAAATCGGGGAAACCCAAGCTGAACCTGGAGGTTCTGGTGCTGAACATTAATGCAGGATATAACCTGGAACTGATGGAACACTGCAGGACACTGCGTGAATACATGATCTATGTAGATACGGTACGGACCTATGCAAAAGAGATGTCCTTCCCAGGTGCTGTAGACCGGGCAATCAACGAGTGTATTTCAAAAGGCATCCTGGCGGACTTTCTTTCCAAGAATCAGGCGGAGGTGAAAAAGGTGAGCATCTACGAATATGATGAAGAAAAGCATATCAGGCAGGAAAGGGAAGACGCCATGGAGGAAGGCATGATGAAAGGCATGACGAAAGGATTGCAGATGGGGCTGCAGAAAGGGCTGCATAAGGGCGAACTTCTTTATATGATTACTCAGGTTTTGAAAAAATACTCCAAAGGTCTTTCCCCCGAGGAGACCGCTGATATGTTGGAGGAGGATCTTTCTCTAATCCAGAAGATCTATTCCTTGAAGCAAAGCTTCCCTAATCTGACAGCCGAAGAGCTGACAGACAAGCTTTTATCAGAATAGTCTGCAACGGGGCTGCCAACCGGCAGCCCCGTAATCTTTTTTCAGCCTTTCTCAAAAAACATGGAATCCATGTAAAATTCATTAAAATCCTTATCCGCCGACAGATTGATCTCCGTAGACACCGACAGGATCTTCCCGATCCTTTCCCTGCTGTCCTGTTCTGTCAGGTATTCCACGGCTCCTGCCAGGGAACTGTTTCCGATGGCTTCGATCTTTCCCTGAAATTCCTCTGGGAACATGCCGATGGCAATGGCTTTTTCCGTATCCAGCTTGTAGCCGAACCCTCCTGCCAGGTATACTTTATGGACATCGTCATAGGAAATTCCGTACCGTACCAGGAGCGTCTCCACGCCGCCCCGCACAGCCGCCTTGGCAAGCTGGATTTCCCGGACGTCCTGCTGGGTGAATACGATCTCTTTGCCCTCCGGATCCTTTGCCAGCGGGAAACCATCCTCGAAATACTCTTCATCCAGAAGCCCGCTGTCCTCTACAATTTCTTCCTTCACCAGCTCTGCCACGGTCTCCACCACGCCGGTTCCGCAAAGCCCCACCGGAGCCTGGTCACGGATGGTTTTCACGGACACCGTTCCATCCTCAATCTTTACGGAACAGATCGCTCCGGCAACGCTTCCCATGCCGCAGGAAATATTTCCTCCCTCGAATGCCGGTCCTGCCGCTGTGGAGGTTACCATGATCTTGTCCCGATTGCCCAGCGCCATCTCTCCATTGGTTCCCAAATCCACCAGGAGGCATACCTGTTCCCTGGAGTCAAATCCCAGGCTTAGAAGACCGGATACGATATCTCCGCCCACATAGGTGGAAATTCCGGGGAGAAGAACTGTACTGGCATCCAGAAGGTCATTGCCCAGGATTTCCTGAAAGCTCCCCTCAATGAAATCGATGTTGACCGGGGTAAACGGATAGACACCTAAGGTATCGCAGTCGTATCCCATCAGAAGGTGTCCCATGGTGGTGTTTCCTCCTATCGCTACCCGCCTGACCTTTCCGGCCTCCACGCCGCTCTCTTCCAAAAGCCGCTTGATACCTTCCGTCAGGTCTGTCTGGATACTCTGGCGCAGCGCCTCCTTTTTTCCACCCATGGATGCCTGCATCCTGGAGATCACATCTGCGCCGTAAGCTCTCTGATGATTGATGGTGGTCACTGTGTGAACTGCCTTTCCGGTCGTTCCCTTCAAAAGCTGCATGGCGATCGTGGTGGTCCCGATGTCCACCGCAATGTCGTAGCTGATGTCTGAATCTTCCGCATATTCTCCGGCTCTTTCTGCCCCAATGTTTTCTGCCCCGTCACTTCCTGCTCCGGCGCCTTCCGCCGCAGTCTTTCCTTCCGTCCAGTCTTGATCCCCTTCCTCCCTGTGATCCGTAAGGATCTCAAAATCCGACTCATCGTTCAGGTCAAAGGTAATGGTCAGATCACGCTTGGGAAACAGTTTGCAGGAAAGTCTCCAGCCGTCACGCAATTCTTCCTCGGAAAAAATCTTCCGGTCTTCCGGGCTGATGGCTGTTTTTCCTTCCGTCACCCGGATCTTACACTTTCCGCAGAGACCGTTTCCTCCGCAGAAAGCGCTGAATTTGTAGCCGTTTCGGATCAGCCCTTCCATGACGGATTCCTGATCCTTCAGGAGAAATGCGTTTCGTTTGCCATCCTTTAGCACCGTCACTTCGGTTTCCGGGATATTGCGCATTTTGCAGGTCAGGTTCGGACAATTCCGGCAGTCATGCTGTGCCTTGAAAATCTCCGGATCTTCTGTCAGCACAAATACCTGACAGGAAGTCTTGACTGGATCATACATCAGCCCCTCGCTGATGCGGATGCCGAAGCGTTCCTTCAGATTCAGATATTCCCACGCCACCTTCTGCACCTTCATGGAAATATCATGGGGAGCTTCTAATCTCCTCTTGATTCCTACCTGGTGCTCGCTGCAGGCTTCCCGAAGTTTTTCCACTAGGCGCCCGTCCAGGGAAAACAGTGCGGAATCCGCCATGGCGTCATACAGCATCCCACAGACATAATCCCCCTCTTGAAAGGCTCTGGTGCTCGCCTCCTTTAAGCCATTCCCCACGCTCATCACCGCATAGATCACCTTCGTGCCTTCCGGGTATTTCTTATTTGCCAGTTCCGCAGGGATTTCTCCGAATCCGATGACGCCCACCGGGTCGCACAGCCTCATCGCTTCCTCATAGTGATCCTCGTATTCCTCCACGACCTCCTCGTATACCGGGCTGTCTTCATAACAGTCCATGGTCTTTAAGACGCTTTTCAGCTCAATCTTCGGACACAGCTTGTCTATTTCATAAAAATTCTCCATCCCGATTGCCCCTCCTCATTCTGTAGATACACCGCTGCCTAAACGAAACAGCCCTATGATAAAAGGGGACGTTATAAAGTGAAATTTATAACATCCCCTTCTCCATCCTAAAGCTTCACATGATTTATTTTGCTTTTCTCTCCAGGATCGCTGCCTTTGCAGTCTCTGCTGCAGAAGTAGCGTCTGCGGTGTAGTAATCAGCGCCGATCTGATCTGCAAATGTCTGGTTTACAGGAGCGCCGCCTACCATTACGATATATTTGTCTCTTAAGCCTCTTTCTTTCAGGGCATCGACAACGGTCTGCATGTTCGGCATGGTGGTGGTCAGAAGTGCGGACATTCCAATGACGTCTGCTCCCACTTCCTCTGCTTTATTGATAAAGGTATCTGCATCTACGTCTACACCCAGGTCGATGATCTCAAGACCTGCGCCTTTCATCATCATGACTACCAGGTTCTTTCCGATATCATGCAGGTCGCCCTTTACCGTTCCTACAACTGCTTTTCCCACAGGCTCGTTTCCAACCTCGATCAGCTTCGGCTCCAGGATCGTGATTCCTGCGGTCATTGCTCTCGCTGCCACCAGAACTTCCGGTACAAATACTTCATTGTTCTTGAATTTTTCGCCGACGATCATCATTCCTGCCAAAAGCCCCTCATTTAAGATCTCCTTGGGATTGATTCCCTGTTCAAGAGCTTCCTCAACCAGTTTCTTGACGTTCTTTGCACGTCCCTTCTGTAAATAGTCGGAAATTTCTTCGATAATTGCTGCTGCCATTTGTTTTCTTACCTCCATGTTGTGATGTTTTTGATTCCAAAGGTTTCCGCAAACCTCGGAATTCCGCTTTCTTTTTTCATTCTCACTTATTCGTGTTGAAGTACCCTTATTATACAATCAGATACAAAATTTTTTTCATGATTTTTTCAGAAATCCTATATCTTTTTTTTGATTTTTGGCGTATTATAGGAGCTGAAACGAGATGCTTTTGTAATTTTTTTAGATTTTAGGAGAGAATTTTATGCAGCCGTTATTATATACCATTATTGAGAAAAGACGCCTCCACGAAATGCTGGAAACCTTTTACCAATGCATCTCCCTCCCCATCCAGGTGTTGGATGAAAACGGGGAGATCCTGGACAAATACGGAGAGCAGAACAGCTACTGCAGTATTTTTAAGTCCTACCTTCCCAAGGACGATTCCTGCGAAAAGCTTCACTCCAGCGCCAGCAAGCTTGCCATGAGTCTGGGGGAAACCTATATTTTTGCCTGCCACTCCAACCTGAACCACATCGTCTTTCCCTTATCCAACAACAACGTCCTTCTTGGCTCCATCCTTATTGGACCTTTTCTGATGGACACACCGGATTCCCTGCTGCTGGCAGACATTGCCAAACGCTATGACATCCCTACAATCCCCCTTTTGGAGCTCTATGAGGAGGCAAACACCCTGCCCCTTTTGGAGCCATCCAAAGTGACCCATATCAGCCGCCTTTTGTTTTATATGTTTTCCGGTCTGGTTATTGACAGCCGGAATCAGTTTATGATCAACCACAACAAGCTCTACCAGCAGTCCAAGATCAATGAATCCATCCAACAGTACAAGGCGACGGAGCATATCCATAAGCGGGCTTATCCCTACGAAAAGGAAAAAGCGCTGATCACCAAGCTGAAAACCGGCGACACTCAGAAAGCCAAGGCGCTTCTCAACGATCTCTTGGGATATGTTTTTTTTGCCGAGGGCAATAACCTGGAAGTAGTGAAATCCCGCGCCCTGGAACTGAGCTCCCTCCTGTCCAGGGCAGCTATCGAAGGCGGTGCCACCAGTGACAGCGTGCTGAAGATCAACAACCAGTTCCTGATGTCCCTCCAGAAGATCAAAACCCTGGACGACCTCTGCTACCGTCTCCAGGAGACCATCGACGTCTTCACAGACTGTATGTTTAACTACATTCCCAGCAAAAGCAACGAGATTATCAAGAAAGCTATCCGCTATATTTCCAAAAATTTCACTCGGAATCTGACATTGGATGAGGTAGCGAATCATGTACACTTAAACCCCACATACTTTTCTACCTTGTTTAAGCAGTCCACCGGCTCCTCTTTCAAAGAATACCTAAATATGGTGCGTATCGAGGAGAGCAAACGGCTCCTTGCCAACACAGATTATTCCATCATTGATATCTCTCTTGCTACCGGTTTTGAAGACCAAAGCTACTTTTCCAAGGTATTCAAAAAATTCACCGGATTGACGCCCAAACAGTACCGATAATTTGTGCAACATTTCAATTGACAAGCCTATTAGAAATGCTATAATCATCGTGACTTGACCAAGGCAGTCACTGCCGGTAATACTCCGGGAGCAGCTGCCGGACAGGTCATGTCATGCGTCTATAAAAAGATGCAGTATCAGCATTGAAAAAATAGGAGAAGTAAGAAATGGACACTCAAAAAAGCTTTGACGCAGAAACCTCTGATGTCAAAACAAAGCTCTTGTATGCCTCTCCTGTAGAAGCATGCAAACTTATGAATTCGGACATGAAGGGACTCACCCAGTCCGAAGCCGGGCGCCGTCTGGAAACATACGGAAAAAATGAACTGCCCAAAAAGAAACAGGACAGTCTGCTGAAAAAACTGCTTGCAAATTTCACAAGCCTAATGGCCCTGCTGCTGTGGGGAGGCGGCATTATGGCCATTGTTTCCGGTGCTCCGGAACTTGGGATCGCGATCTTCTGTGTAAATCTGATCAACGGTCTCTTTTCTTTTTTTCAAGAATTTAAAGCAGAAAAAGCAACGAACGCCCTGCAGGAAATGCTTCCTGCCAATGCCCGCGTAATCCGCGACGGACAGGAAACAAAAATACTTGCCTCTGACATTGTTCCTGGAGACATTATGATTTTGGAAGAGGGAGACAAAATCTGTGCAGATGCAAGGATCTTAAGAAGCAACGATTTCTCTGCTGACCAATCCACACTGACTGGGGAGAGCAATCCGATCCGCAAAAGCGGTGATGCTATGCAGCAGAAATGCAACTATTTGGAAGCAGAAAACATGGTATTCTCCGGAACGTCAGCAGCCGCTGGTACTTGCCGAGCCTTGGTAGTATCCACTGGCTCAGACAGTGAATTCGGAAAAATTGCTAATTTGACGCAAAGTACGGAAAAAAGCCTCTCTCCCCTGCAAAAGGAACTGGATGTCCTGACAAAGCAGATTGCAGTCATCGCATTCAGCATAGGGTTCCTGTTTCTGATAATTGCCGTATTTTTCGTAAAAGATCCGGTGATGGAATCCTTTTTGTTTGCGCTGGGCATGATCGTTGCTTTCATTCCTGAAGGCCTGCTTCCCGCGGTTACCCTTTCCCTGGCTTTGGCAGTACAGAAAATGGCAAAGGAACATGCATTGGTGAAAAAGCTTTCCGCTGTAGAGACCTTAGGTTGTACCAATGTCATCTGCTCGGACAAAACGGGAACGCTGACCCAGAACGAAATGACGGTCAACCATCTGTGGACCATCCACAGCGAGATGCTGGTCAGTGGGGAAGGTTATGAACCCAATGGGGACATCCGTGACCATGACATCACGGTAACGGCTAAAAACAGCCATGCTTTGGAACTGCTGCTGAGCGGCGCCGCCCTTTGTTCCAATGCCAAACTCCTTCCGCCCAAAGATGCCAGTGGGCGTTATACGGTTTTAGGGGATCCCACAGAAGCATGTTTAAGCGTAGCAGCCCAAAAAGGCGGAATCGACCTCGATCTTATGCAGCAGCATTATCCCCGGATCATGGAGCTTCCATTCGATTCCCGCCGAAAACGCATGACAACCATCCATCAGCTTCGCGAAACTTTTGAAGGCGGCAACCGTATTGCCTTTGTAAAAGGCTCTCCCAAAGAGGTCATGGAGCTGTGCAGCCGCTGCTTTGACACCTCCTCTTCCCGTCCAATGGAGCAGGAAGACCGGAACCGCATCATGCAGGCCAATGACATCTATGCCCGGGAGGGGCTTCGTGTTTTGGCTGTTGCCTACCGCCCTCTCCGGAAGAACGACGATACGCTGCCTGATTCCATCCGTGAATACACAGCCGACAATGTGGAACGTGACCTCACCTTCCTGGGGCTTGTCGCCATGCAAGATCCTCCCCGCAGTGAAGTGAAAGATGCCGTCCAACTCTGCCACAGCGCCGGCATCAAGATTATTATGATTACCGGGGACTACGGACTGACTGCCGAAAGCATTGCGCGGAAGATCGGTATTGTCCAGGGCAGCCAAGCGCGTGTCATCTCAGGAAGCGAACTATCGGAAATGTCCGATGAAGCATTAAAGCTGGCGCTAAAGGGCGAGGTAATTTTTGCCCGCATGGCCCCGGAACAAAAATACCGTATCGTATGTGCCCTTCAGGAAATGGGAAATATCGTAGCTGTCACAGGAGACGGTGTGAATGATTCCCCGGCCCTTAAAAAAGCTGATATCGGAATCGCCATGGGAATCACTGGTACCGACGTCGCCAAAGAAGCGGCTGATATGATTCTCAGTGACGACAATTTCGCCACGATCGTACGTGCTATTGAGGAAGGCCGGAGCGTTTACAATAATATCCGTAAATTTCTCCGTTATATTTTCGACAGCAATACCCCGGAAGCAGCCGCCTCCGTGGTCTACCTGCTGTCTGGCGGGATGATTCCGCTGCCGCTTACCATTATGCAGATTTTAACCATTGACATTGGAACAGATATGGTTCCTGCCCTTGGGCTTGGCGCAGAAGCTTCTGAAGCCAGCGTCATGCAGCAGCCGCCCCGTTCATCCAAGGAACGTCTCCTGAACAAAAACGTACTTCTGGTAGGATTTTTGTGGTATGGATTGTTAGGTACGCTTTTCGCGCTAGGCGGTTACTTTTTAGCAAACCTGCTGAATGGATGGCCCGTCGTTCCGCTTGCTTCGGAAGGGACTGCCGTTTATGCACAAGCAACCACCATGATGCTGGGAGGAGTCATTTTCTCACAGATCGGAATGGTAATGAACAACCGTACAGATACCGAATCGGTACTGAAAAGAGGGCTTTTTTCCAACCACTACATCAATGCCGGACTGGTTATTGAACTGGTTATCCTCGCAGCGGTCAGCTATATTCCGTTTCTTAATGGAATCTTCAATACAGCGCCGCTCTCTTTCCTTGAATGGCTTTATCTGATGTGTATTCCATTCATTGTATTCGGTGTTGAAGAAGGACGAAAAAAACTGCTTCGCAGACACATGCCAGAAAGGAGTAAGGTAGAATGAAAGTAATCGTAGTAGGATGCGGCAAATTCGGGATCAGGGTTGCGGAATATCTGATCCGGCAAAACCACGATGTCACAGTCATCGATAACAACAGGGAAGCATTCCATGCATTCAGTGAGGAATTCACCGGACGTACTATTTGCGGCGTCGGTTATGACAGAGATGTCTTAGAGCAAGCAGGTGTCTCTACCTCTGACGTATTGATTAGCTGCGCAAGCAGCGATTCCTTAAACGCGGTCATCGCCAGTGTCGCTAAAAACATGTATCATGTTCCTACCGTCATTGCCCGTATGTATGATCCCGTCCGTGCCAAAATGTTTGAATCTATGGGAATCTTTACCGTATCCATCACCCGCCTGGGTGTGGAAAATATTATGGAATTTTTGGAAGACAACCGTAACTGGCGCGTTATACGTAAATTTGGCAATGACGAAATCCAGATCATCAAAGCGCGGGTAACTTCCTCCCTGGAAGGGACAAAACTTTCAGATCTGTCAGTGGAAGGGAAGATGAGCCTAATTGCCCTGGAACGGCATGGCCGTTCCCTTTTCCCTGTAAAAGACATGCTATGTGAATATAACGACATGCTGTATCTGGCTGTAAGCAGGGATTATCTGGTTCACGCCAGGGAGCTTCTGCAATTATAGGGAAAGGAGATATGGACAGATGAAGATCATTATCGTCGGAGGAGGACAGATTGGCGGATACATCGCAAATCTTCTCCTGAAAAACAACCATAACGTAACTGTCATCGAAAACAGGGAACGCTCCCTCCAAGCATTGAAAAACAATGGCATCAGCGACGACCATATTCTGGTAGGCGACGGAACCGACGCCTTTGTCTTGGAAAAAGCCGGCGCTATGCACTGCAATGCCCTTGTCTGCACCACTGGCCTGGATGAGTCCAATCTCACCATCGCCATGATGGCAAAATTCGAGTACGATGTCCCCAAAGTAGTCGCTAAGGTAAACAATCCGAAAAACGCCTGGCTCTTCACCGCCGGAATGGGGGTTGATGTAAAGATCAACCAAGCTGACATCATCGGCCATATGATCGCAGATGAGATGAACTACAATTCCATCATGACACTGATGAAGCTCTCCAAGGGAGAATATTCCATCGTCCGGGTACGTGTGGATTACCATTCTCCCACGGTAAACAAATCCATTGCAGAAATCCATATGCCCGCCCGCTCCGTACTGATCGCTATTTATGAAGATGACACACTGATTATCCCCCATGGCGAAACCATGATCCGTGCCGGACAACATATCCTGGCTTTTGCGGATGATGAATCCATGAAAGCCCTTAATCAGATCTTTGGTTCAGGAGTCCCATCGCAATCCTGATTGTTCAAAAAGCCCATCCGACCTATATCTGCCGGATGGGCTTTTCTTTCCTATCGTCTAATTTTTACACTCGACTTTTGACCCTTTCCCCTGAGAAGCTTCTTGTATGCCGTCAGTTTCCTGGACGGGACTTTAATGGTGGCTTTTGCATAGATATTTTTGAATGCAAGCCGTCCCACCTTCTTAAGCTTTGTGGATTTGATCTGAATGGTCTTAAGTTTCCTGCAGTTATAGAACGCTTTCGTCCCGATCTGGGTTAGTCCTGTACCCGTCACCACCTTGGTTAGCTTAGGACAAGAGAGGAAGGCGCTGTCATAGATTGTCTTCACGTTGTTTCCTATCGTCACGGTCTTCAAATTTTTCATCCGGTCAAAAGCACGCTTTCCGATACTTGTCACTTTGAAGGTTTTCTTCTGGTATTTCACCGTCCTTGGAATCCGGATGCTGGCAGCTGTCTTCTTGACTGCTCCGGTCACCTGAACCTCTTTTCTGGACGCGGAATAAGCGGTGATCTTGTACTTCAAGGTTCCCAGGCGGAAGGTCTTGCCCTTTTTCAAAGCAACCTGTGTTGATCCTGAACTCTGGTTTCCGCTGGCTCCGCTTCCATTGTTGTTCCCACTTCCGCTGGCTCCGCTTCCGGAAGAGCCTGTACCGGTCGGTTCTGTAGCATTGGCCGTATAAGTATGGGAACAGCGCCTGCAGGAATAAACCGTGTATCCGCCTTTTGTCGCCGTAGGCTTTACCACGCTTACCTCATAGTCATGGCCCAGCGCGTTCTCTATCACAGCCCCGCACGCCTCGCAGACCGAATTTTCTGTACAGGTCGCTTTATACCTCGCCCAATGCTCCACCTTCACAGTAAAGGAAGCGCTCTTTCCGCCTGCTGTAGCAGTAATCGTTGCAGTTCCCGCCGTCCCAGTCTGAAGATACCCTCTGCTGTTTACCGTTGCGACGCTGGTATTAGACGAACGATAGGTCACTGCCGTATTGGATGCATTAGACGGGAGGATCGTTACGGTAGGACAGTAAGTACCGCTTTTCTCCTTGAGTGTCAATTCCGTTTTGGAAAAGGAAACGGATGTCACAGGCACCAGGTCAAAGAAGGTCACCGTGTAGCTGACCGGACTCGTAAGCCCTGTGATATTCACCTCAAATACATCCCCGGACTCATAATTTCCTACGCCGTTTGGCCGGAAGATGATGCAGCCGGTCTGTCCATAGCTGTCGTTGTTTACATAAAAAGATCCATCCGCAGAGCTTTGGGAGAAATTCCAGGTTCGTCCATCCCTCTGCCGTTTCAGCGTCACCCTGACAGATGAACTGTCGACAAAGCGCCCCATGGAGATAGACCAGGGATAATTGCTGTCAAAATAGCTGACCGGCATCATCTGGGCAGGCCATGCCACCCCATACTGGTTTGCCGACGTGTTGCTCCGGTCATGGGCATACATCGCCGTATATCTGCCCGCATATCCGAATCCCGCCTTCCCCATGGATGGATTCAATACCCAGCGGCGGTGTCCCACCCTGCTGATATTGCTGCTGTCGTCATCTGCCATATATCCGTTCAGAATGGAATCGTTGATCGTCCCGTAACCCCTTCCTATATTGGAACTGGAACATCCGTCATACCCTAGCTGGAACAGAGCATCATCCATTCCTGCCGGCCTAGACGGATAATGGCTTAAGCTTCCATTCACCGCATTCACCAACGCCCCTGCCTGCGCCATCTGGTTATAATCGGCATCCAGGGTCACGTTGTAGGATAATCCAGCAATATACCGGATCTGGTTCACCATCGCCACCGCACTCTCCAAGGTTGCCGAGGAAAGGCTTCCCGGCGAGTAGGGCTGCGTCAGCAACGTCCCGACATTGTACTGGACACGGTCAGAGACAGACGCTCCGCTGCTTTTAATAAACGCCCGGATCTCATCCGCCGTATGCGTCTCCACATTGATACCTGTTGCTGCTTCCGCCGCAAAGCCGCCGCATAAGAACACAAGGAATAGGATCAGGGAAAATCCTGTTTTTTTGAGTGTTTGCAATTTCTTCTTCATCTGCTCACTCCCTCCTGATTTTTATAAAGATATTATCTCAAAAACCAGCTGGGGCTGTCAATTCTTTCAGGGCTATTTTTTCTTTAAGATTTTCTTCCCGATGTCTTTAACCTGCTGCGGCAGTACGCGTTTTACACGGCCACTCAGGTTCCGCTTCCTGTCCTCCCAGAGCTCTCTTTGCCGCTGCTGCTTGATCTCCCGGACCGAACGTCCTTCCAATGCTGCTCTTGCCGCTACCGAAAAACACTCCTCCTGCCACAGTTCAAAAAATCTTTCGCGGTTTGGATGAATGTCGATCCTGGCTGTCACACGGTTGTGGCTCAAGGCAAATTCGGGTGGAATCGGCTCGTCAAATTTTAGTTTTGGCCGTATTTCCGCCCAGATATGATCCGCCTTTTCGTTGTTCAAAAATACCAGGGATACCCCCAGAGGATCTGTAAACGCCGGATTGTATTCTTCCAGCTTCCAGAAATCCCCGATCGTGACATCACCCTGCCTGGGAGGTTCCGCAAACGGACAGACCTCGCAGGATTTTCTGAGGAACAGTGATTGATGAAATCCCTTTTCATATAAATCCGTATCCGCTGTATTTGAAATGACCGTTCCGTCTTTTAAGGTTGCCCGGCTGACCATACAGTTGTGACCGGCATCCTTGATACGGAACAAAAATTCTTTCAGCTCAGCCTTTGGATAGGTCTCTTTTAGATAAGCATCGAAGGATTTCTGGGATGGAACACCATGGCAGACCAGATCCACCTGGAGCAGCCGTTCTTCCTCTTTTCCCAGAAATTTTCTCAGCGCTGCATTTTGGCAGGGCGTTCCCGAAAACAGAACCCAACTCCCAGCTTTCAGATCTTCTTTGATCTGCCTGTAAGCAAATCCCACATTACTCTGAACATACTTGGAACGGCGGAGAGGTGCAAGCTCCTCTTTTCGGGTTACCCTCACATGGATTGCCTGAAACTGCTCATCCAGTACCACTCCATATACGGCACCGCCCTTTTCCAATACATATTCCGAAAGCAGGGTAAAGACTGCTCCCGAAGAACTTTCACGCCTGATTTCATCCTCTCCATAAGCGGCTCTGCATTTGGGGATTCTGCGGTTGGTATCTGGTTTTTTCAGCCCTGGACAGACCTCCTTGCATTTTCCGCATTGGATACATCTGGATGTCTGTATCACCGGATAGTGGAATCCTTCTTTTCCTTCTTTTAATGCAACCGCATCCATCGGACAAATATTTTCACATGCCCCGCACCCGGTACATTGTTCTTCCGATACGATCCGTATATCTCTGTTCATATGCATTCTCCCTCTCTGGCTCTTACCTTTGATTCTCTTATCTCATCTGCTCTGGCAGATATCTCTTTTGCCATCATAGCACAGATTCCTCTTGGCAGCCAGTGCCGCACAGGAAAAACGGGCATGGAAAAACTCCTTTTCCCATGCCCGTTCCCATCTCTTATTTCAATTTTTCAAATTTGCAAAGGCTTTACACCCTCCTACAAAAGTTTGATCTTCACAATTTCCTGGAATGCTGCAGGATAACGTTCCAGAATATCACCGTTAAAGCAAACGCGGACCAGGTCATTCTTCTTCACTGCCGATGCCTTGATTCGTTTGCCCTTGCTGTTGACCAGCTTTACCTTCGTGAGCGGAATATCATAGAGCTCATAGGACTTTCCGTTCTTTCTCTGTCCGACCGCGGAACCTTTGTACACCCGTTTCACCTTCAAATCCATCACACAGTAGGCGAGACGTCCCGTTTTTCTGGAAAAATATCCGCTGAATTTGTCATTTACCTTTACAAGCCCCGTCTTCATTCTGCCCTTGGAGTCGAATGAATAGTAATACTTTCCGATCTTCTTGTACTTACTCTTGCACAGCTTTCCGTTTTTCATGCGGTAATACCGGTTCTTTCCCCGTTTCACCCAGCCAGACTTGCTGTTCTTCTGGTTTTTCACCGATACCTTCGCCTCGGATTTTGGTTCCAAACTCTTTGCCTCGGATGCCATTGGTGCGGCAGCACTGCTTCCGATTGCCAGGCACATACTAAGGCATACAATCGCTTTTCTCAGTTTCATATTCTTCCTCCTCTCTCAAACAGCAGAAAACGGTATACCCCCAGAGTTCTCTGCTTCTTGGAAATCATATTGTTTTGTTATCACAATTCTATCATAATTGATAAATAGGAAACTGTAAACTCAAAAATATTTAAGTTTTTCTGTACATTCTTTCGTATTTCCTATGTTTCCCTGTAAAAAATCGAAATTTACTTTCTGGTTGACAAACTCCCCCGCCCCCGGCTATAATATTTTACAACACTAATTTTATCAGCCCAAATGCCATGACAGGGAGGAGTACATTGTGACCGGATGCCCAGAGAGAAGATGGTGGATGCGAATCTTCGTGAAGGAGCAATGGAAGTAGCCCTTGAGCAGTGGTTCCGAACAGCGGGAGCGGTTTCCGTCCGGATAGACAGCGCCTTTCCCGATCAGTAGGTTCCAACGTCATTCCCACGTTACAGGGACGCAGTATAGACGAGGTTCTGTACTGGCAGAGCGGAGGAGTTTTCTTCCGAAATTTAGGTGGTACCGTGGATTTCTATTCGCCCTAAGCGTTTTGCTTAGGGCGTTTTTGATTCCCCAGGCGCGGCTCAAAGGAGCGTGTCTGGGGGAGATCATGGATTGGCAGGGCAGGAATTTCCCTGGCGGAATTCTTTTGAAAAAAGAAGAGGAGGTATCTATATGAAACAAATTTCCGGAAACAAGCTGTTGGTAAAAGCGCTCAAGGAAGAAGGCGTGGAAATGCTCTTCGGGTATCCTGGAGCCTGTACCATTGACTTAAGCGACGAGCTCTACAAACAGAAGGACATCTCTATCATCCTTCCGAGGCATGAACAGGCGCTTGTCCACGAAGCGGATGCCTATGCCCGCACCACCGGAAAAGTAGGGGTCTGTCTGGTGACCAGCGGTCCCGGGGCGACGAACCTGGTAACCGGGCTTGCCACTGCCAACTATGACTCGGTTCCCCTTGTCTGTTTCACCGGGCAGGTGGCGCGCCATCTGATCGGGAACGATGCCTTCCAGGAAGTTGATATCGTAGGAATCACCCGCAGCATCACCAAATACGGCGTTACGGTACGGAACCGTGAGGATCTGGGGAGAATCATCAAGGAAGCTTTCTATATTGCCCGTACCGGGCGTCCGGGTCCTGTCCTCATCGACCTGCCCAAGGACGTGATGGCAGAACTAGGAAGCGCGGAATACCCCAAAACCGTGAACATCCGTGGATACAAACCCAATACTAGCGTCCACATGGGACAGCTTAAGAAATCCATCAAAATGCTCCAGAAAGCAAAGAATCCTTTGTTCCTGGCTGGCGGCGGCGTCATCATCGCCCGCGCCCAGGAAGCCTTTCTGGAGGTCGTGAACAAAACCCAGGTTCCTGTCGTGACTACCGTCATGGGACGGGGAGCCATTCCCACCAATCATCCGCTTTTTGTTGGAAATCTGGGGATGCATGGCGCCTACGCCGCCAATGAGGCGGTCAGCAACTGCGATCTCCTGTTTTCCATCGGCACCCGCTTTAATGACCGGATCACGGGAAAGCTCCATGAGTTTGCCCCGCACGCACAGATCGTCCACATTGACATCGATACGGCTTCCATTTCCCGGAATATCCATGTGGACATTCCCATCGTGGCGGATGCCAGGGAGGCTCTCACCAAGATGGCTGCCTATGTGGAGGAATGCCATACGAAACGCTGGCTCTCACAGATCGATGCGTGGAAAAAAGAACATCCTCTCACCATGCGCCGCAACTCAAGTTTAAGCCCGATGGATATTATCAATGAGATGAACCGTCAGTTCGACGAAGCCATTATCGTCACGGACGTCGGACAGCACCAGATGCTGGTGGCGCAGTATGCAGAGATCACGGAAAAGAAACGTCTCATCATGTCCGGAGGTTTAGGAACCATGGGCTACGGGTTCCCTGGAGCCATCGGCGCAAAGCTTGGCAATCCTGACAAACCCGTGATCGCCATCTCCGGCGACGGCGGAATGCAGATGAACATTCAGGAATTCGCCACCGCAGTGCTGGAAGAGCTGCCCATCATCCTCTGTGTATTCAACAATGAATATCTGGGAATGGTCCGCCAGTGGCAGAAGCTTTTCTACGGAAAACGCTATGCGATGACCAATCTGAAGGCAGGCGCGCTCTCCCGCCGAACCGACGGACAGGAATATCCGGAGTATACCCCGGATTTTGTAAAGCTTGCCGAGAGCTACGGCGCCAAAGGCTTACGCGTCACCAAAAAGGACGAGATCGCAGCCGCCTTTGAGGCTGCCAAGGCAAACACCAAGACGCCCACACTCATTGAATTTATCATTGATCCCGAAGAGATGGTCTATCCCATGATCAAACCGGGCGGGACTCTGGAAGATATGATTATGGATTGTTAGGAGGAGGATATGGATATGCAGAATGGAATGAAAAAAAGATGGATTTCTCTCTATGTAGAAAATCAGGTAGGCGTGCTCTCCAAGATCTCCGGTCTCTTCGCCGGAAAAAGCTATAACCTGGACAGCCTTACCGTGGGAACCACGGAAGATCCCACAGTCTCCCGAATGACCATTGCCACCGTCGCGGACGATGAGACCTTTGAACAGATCAAAAAGCAGCTCAACCGCATGGTGGAAGTGATCAAGGTCATTGACTTCACCGATGTTTTTGTCAGAATGAAGGAGATCCTCTATGTCAAAGTTCGAAAATGCACCCCGGAGGATAAGGCGGAATGCTTTCAGATTGCCACCACCTTCAAAGCCAAGGTCATTGACTACGGGCATGACAGCCTGCTTCTGGAATTCGTCCAGACCGCCACGAAGAATGACGCAGTGGTCAAGCTGATGAAGGAAGAATTCGGAAATATCGAAGTAGTCCGCGGCGGAAGCGTGGGGATTGAATCCATCAGCTATATGGAACGGTAACCAAAATACCGATCCATTCTGTTTCAGGCGAAAAATTTTACGGTTGGATCCAGATGATCATGGATCCAACCGTATTTTTATTCCTGTGGACAACCAGCCAAACGGACATGGCTTTCTGTCCATTTGGCGACTGCCGCAGCACCTTCATTACTCGGTCCTCAATGCCTCCACCGGGTCGTTCTTTGCAGCTTTCCGGGAAGGGATCAGTCCGCCCAGCAGTGTCAGAAGCACACTCAAAGCCACCAGCACTGCTGCATATCCCACCGGCAGAATGGCATTGATGTCCGACCGCCCTGCAATGGAATGGATGATCTGATTTCCAGGGATCAGAAGGAGCAAGGTGATTCCGATTCCCATCGCTCCGGCGCAGAAACCGATGATAAAGGTCTCTGCGTTGAATACCTGCGATACATTCCGCTTGGAAGCTCCGATGGCACGGAGGATTCCGATCTCCTTCTTCCTTTCCAAGACGCTTATGTAGGTGATGACTCCGATCATGATGGAAGAAACCACCAGCGAAATCGCCACAAAGGCTACCAGGACATAACTGATCACATCGATAATGTCCGTCACCGAAGACATCAGAGTTCCCACCATATCGGTGTAGGTGATCGCCTTCTCCTCCTGCCCTTCTGCCTCCATCCGGGCATTGTAATCGTCCAGAATCGCAAGGATCTCTTCCTTACTCTCAAAATCTCTCGGATAGATGGCGATTCCGCTGGGGCTGTCCAGGTCTGCATAGCCCAGCATCCTGAGATTATTGTCGTATGCCGCATCCTCGCCGGACATCATGGAAGTGAGAAGCTGTGTCAGTTCATCCTGATCCATCGTCACCTGGATGGCATCCATAAAAGCATCCTCGTCAATGCTGACTGCATTCTCAAGATTGCTCCCTACCTGTCCCAAAGCCTGCTGGATGGCGCTTGCCATACTGCTTCCAATCTGCCCTGCCACCTGCTGCATGGCAGTTTCCAGATTTTGGGAGAGCTGGGACATCGCCTCTTCTATTTTTCCGCTGATCTGCTGCTGGATTTTCTCCCCCAGATCCCCTCCCTGGGTCTGTACTTCACCGGAAATCCGGTCTGCAAGATTCATGATATCCGTGCTTGTCACGATATTCTCATAAATGCGCTGCTGGCCATCCTCGGACTGCAAGTAATTCAGAAATTCCTGACCGATAGACACAGAATCCGACGAGCTGTTCTGCGCAGTATAATTCTGGTATCCGGCAATCAACGCGCTCATCACCTGCTGAAGCTGCTCTGGCTGGATGTCGATCCGGACACTCTCTCCAATAATCTGCTCCGCCTGGGAGTTGATGGTCTGCTGCACCTCTGCCGACTGCAGATAGGCAAGGATGGTTCCCACGTTGGTCTCTTGTATATCGTTCGCCTCAGCGTAAGACTGATATCCCACTACCAAACTTCCTGCAATTTCTGCCAGCTTTCCTTCCGGTACGGAGACCGTCATGTTGGAAAGGATCAAATCCCGAATACTCTCAGAAAGAAGCTGTTTTGCCTCATCCGTCTGCAGATAATCGCTGATGCTTCCAGCAGGATTCATCTGCTCCAGCTGCTCCTCTGTCAGGCTTTCTGCAAAGCCAGATGCCAGATCCTGGGTCATGGCCTGCATTTCCTCTTGTGACATGGAAAGATCCAAATCCTTTGTAAGATTCTGCAGATCCTGCTGCAGATCTTCTGTCAGTTCAGACAGATCTTCAAAATCCAGCAAGTTGGTAAGATCCAGGGAATCCGCATCAATCTGGAAGGCTCCGGAGATCGCGGAGGTATCCAGATTCAGGTTGGAAAGCCCTGACAGATCCACCTGGAACATACTTTCATCCACCTGGAACGCTTCCGCCATGGCATCGCCGTCCACCGTAAACAGGGAAGTCATATCGAACTCGTCTTCCTCATCCTGTTCCCCGAATTTCTTTCCGGTAAAAACATTGATGTTTCGATCCTGAAGCTGTTCTTTTACAATCTCACTGTCAGAAGCTTCCAGGATCACATGCTCCGTAAGGGACGGCAGATAACCGATTCCGGTACTCAGCATCGCGATATCCGACTCCTCGGAGGGCTGTACGATCCCCACGATCGTCAGATCCTCTCCCTGGCTGACCAAGTCTTTCAGATACGCTTCATCTCCGGATTTGTCCGTCCAAACATGGTACTCACTGTCGTATTCATAATAATCCGCGCTGTTTACCAGCTTAAAGACGGTTCCCAGAATGTCATCGTAGGAATAAGTTCCCTCGTCACTGGGAGTCTCCACATCCTCCTCTGCCATAAACTGGCGAACCATGGTATCCAGCTCCTCTGCGTCCCGAAGCCCCAGGGTGTACATCATCATATCGCTGATATTCCCCCCGGAAGTCAATACCAAGACACATTCATTGTATTCTTCCGGCCAACGTCCGGCTTTGACATCATACTGTTCCTGATACAGATCCGAATCCGCCGGCATCTCATAAAAGACATCCGTATTCATGCTCATAGACATCAGGCTGTTGGAGCTATCGCTGCTGATTCCCATAGCCGAAAAAGATCTGTCCGGATTCACCTGGCGGACCGAATCTCCATCCGTACGAAAAATCTGCGGCGACACGTTGTAAGTATATTCGATGGATTTGGCATATTCCTCTACACCGCTCTTCCCGCAGTCCAGGTATTCCTTCAGGGAAGACAAGTCGTTGGAATCCATCTTGGAGAACAGGTTCGTCACCATTTCTGTAACTCCCACTTCCCCCGTTTGACTCTCGTCCCCTCCATCCACCATGAGCATAGAAGAGAAATCAACTCCGGTGCTGTTGATCTCCAACGGATATTCCGACAGGGTATCCTCCTCCACCGACTGAATGTAGGCATTCACCCCCGTTGACAGAGAAAGGATCAGCGCAATTCCGATAATGCCGATGGAACCGGCGAATGAGGTGAGAAGCGTCCTTGCCTTTTTCGTTTTCAGGTTGTTAAAGCTCAAAGACAGCGCCGTGAGAAACGACATGGACGATTTGCCCAGGTTCCTGTGCTCTGGCGTGCCAATAGCCTCCTCATTCACCTCATAGGGCATGGAATCCGCCCGGATCGTCCCATCCTTGAGATTCACAATCCTGGTGGCATACTGCTCCGCCAGCTCCGGGTTATGGGTCACCATCACCACCAGACGTTCCCTTGCCACCTCTTTTAAAAGATCCATGACCTGGATGCTGGTATCGCTGTCCAGCGCTCCGGTAGGTTCATCCGCCAGCAGGATATCCGGGTCATTCACCAGCGCTCTGGCAATCGCCACCCTCTGCATCTGTCCTCCGGACATCTGGCTGGGCTTTTTGTGGAGCTGATTTCCCAATCCCACCTGTTCCAGTGCCTTTTTTGCCCGCTCTCTCCGCTGGGATTTCGAGATTCCCGAAATCGTCAGAGCCAGCTCTACATTGGATAGCACGGTCTGGTGCGGGATCAGGTTATAACTCTGGAACACAAACCCAATGGTATGGTTCCGGTAGGAATCCCAGTCCCGATCCTTGTATTTTTTGGTGGAGACCCCGTTGATGATCAGATCTCCGCTGTCGTAACGGTCCAGCCCTCCGATAATATTCAATAGCGTGGTTTTTCCCGAGCCGCTGGGACCTAAGATCGCCACGAATTCATTGTCCCGAAAATTCAGGCTGACATGGTCCAAAGCCTGCTGTATGAGGTTCCCGGTCTTATACTGCTTGCAGATGTCTTTGATTTGAAGCATTTCCTGTCATTCCCCCTATTGACTATCACAATTCATCCATTAAATTCCTCCACTTTCATTATTACTCCCTCGTAATTGAACTTGATGAATATCATAATCTTCCGGGAAACATTTGTCAACCTGCAAGTATCACCATCCATCCGGCGGAGGATCCGTCTAATTCATCCGCTCCACCAGCTCTTCAATCGCCTTCGCGTAGGCGGTCAGCGTCCCTTTCCAGTTCTCCAGACATTCCTTTCCGTTCTCTGTGATGCGGTATTTTTTCTTATATTTGTTTTCGCCTTCCCGTTCCTCGAACTGCTCCAGAAGTTCCCTCTCTTCCATCAGCCGAAGATACCGGTACACTCCCGTAGCGTCCGGGCGCGAATCCCCGAACATGGAGAACTGCTCCATCTGCTTTAAGATCCGGTATCCGGTGCTGGGCTCCTCCTTCAGGATCATCAGGATGATGGGCTGGATAAACCGGTCCAGATTTCCGCCCCGGCAGGCGCATTTTTCATTTTCCAAGATATTGCTCATATTCGCCGCGTTACCTCCTCGTATTTCCATCTTTAACTGCTTTATAGTTTCCTTTCTCGGTTTCCGTTCTTGACTGCTTTGCAGTTCCCTTTTTCGGTTTCCGTTTTATCTTTCGGTCTTATACCTTCCACCGGATCAGATGCTTTTCCATCTGTCCGATCACGAGATTCAGGACGGATACCACGATCCCCACCAGGATAATGCCCGCCACCACGTTGGTATAATTGGCATAGTCAGAGTAATTTTTGATAAAGTATCCAAGCCCGCTGGAGGCTCCCATCATCTCCGCCATAGTCAGGATGAGGAAAGAGGTAGAGAGCGTCACCCGGAGATTCCGGATGATCCCGGGCCACACATAAGGGAACAGGATCTCAAAGATCATGGTCCTGCTGTCAGGACAGAGTGCCTTTGCCGAGTTTAGAAGCTGCTTCTCCATCCCTGTCACCCGAAGGATCGTGCTCATGAAGGTAGGCCAGAAGATCCCCAGGATGATCACCAGACAGGATGCACTGCGGAAGGTGGGCATCAGCGCCACCACATAAGGAGTGTAGATAATGGGCGGGATGGGGCTTATGACCCTGGCTATGGGGAAAAACAGATTCCGAAGCCTGGGAACCCAGCCCACTGCCATTCCAAGAATCATCCCAAGCCCGATCCCCACTGCCATTCCGGTAAACAAAAGCGCCAGGGAGGAGAAAATCCCCCGGATCATCAGCTCTCTCTGGGTGATGAATACCCGAAATACATCCTCCGGCGCCGGGATCAATACCCGATGGGCGATATTAAGCTTCGCTGTGACGATCTCCCACAGGATCAGAACGACGTAGAGAAGGCTTAGGATATCCTTTGCCGCCGTATATTCTTCTTTGCGGAAGGCAAAGCTCAGATAGACTGCCTCCATAAGTCCCAATACAAACAAAAAAGCCCCGGGCTGTCCCACCTCTCTCTTTCCCGGCAGGCATACCAGCAGCACAGAGACGACAAACAGCACCGTGGGCAATCCCAATAATTTCCGTATCATTCTGCCTCCTCCCTGGAAAACAGATCCACAAGTTCCTTTCTAAGACCGCAGAAGCAGCCGCTTCCCGCAAGGTTTTCCGCTCTTCTTGGGCGTTCTAAGGAGACTTCGATCTCCTTTAACACGCCTCTTTTTCCAAAATACACGATCCGGTCAGCCAGAAGGATGGCCTCGTCAATGTCATGGGTCACAAAGAGAACGGTCTTTTTCTCTCCGTTCTCTCTCCCTCTCTGCCAGAGCTCTGTGATCAGAGTCTGAAGTTCCCCTCTTCGTTTGGGATCAATCGCTGCGAAGGGCTCGTCCAGAAGGAGCAGGGCGCTGTCCATGGCCAGCATTCTGGCAATGGCTGTCCGCTGCTGCATACCGCCTGAAAGCTCTGCCGGATATTTCTTCGCCGCTTCCAAAAGCCCCACCTGTCCGAGCGCTTTCAGGGAACGTTCCTTCTGTTTCTTTTTGGAAAGCTCCGGCTTGGCCTGCTTTAATCCAAAGCGGACGTTTTTTTCCACCGTCATCCAGGGAAACAGGGAGTTGTGCTGGAAGATCACGGAGGTCTTAAGCGTCGGTCCATCCAATCTTTCACCGTCCATTAGTACCTCTCCCGTTTCCGGTTTCACAAGCCCGGCTGCAAGGGAGAGCAGCGTGCTTTTTCCACAGCCACTAGGACCGATGAGCACCACGAACTCTCCTTTTTTTACCGCAAAATCCAGTTGTTCCACGATCACCTCCGCTCCATAGCGGAATGTGACGTTCTTTAGTTCCAGATAATTCTTCATCCGTTGTTCTCTTCAAATGCTTCCATAAGATCCTGCCACATCTGCTCTTCGGGTTCCCGTTCCATCATCTCTTCTAATGCGTCCTCATAGATGGTGGTGTCCACCGCCTTGTCAATGTCCCACTGGCTGTTCTCCGGGATGTCCCCGTTGGAGTCCATGACCTCATAAAAATCCTGGATGCGGTTCTTGGCTGGATCCATACTGATTTTCATCACATCTGCGTAGACGCAGTAATCCACATATTCCTCAGACTGCCCGGAAAAGTCCATCAGTTTCTGGATCGTGGTCTCCTTGTCATCCCTCGCAAGCTTCATGGCCCTTAAATTGGCCACCTCAAATTTCACCAGGGCGTCTCTCTTCTCCTCAATCACCTTTCCTGAGGTTGTCTGTCTGCAGCATACGGCGTCCGGCGCATAATCGCCCACGTTCATGGCTATGTGAAGTCCCTGCTGCTCTGCCACCTGTCCGAAGCCGCTGTTGACGAAACCTACGTCCGCCGTTCCCTTGCTGACCGCCTCGATAACGGACTGAAAGCCGTCCATCTCCACGAATTCCACCGTGTCCATGTCCACTCCGGCATCCCGGATGAGCTTTTCCATGATCATATGCCCTGTCTCCGGACGCACGCAGGCGATGGTCTTTCCCTCGTAATCGGTAAGATCCTTAATGGTATCCTTGTTCTCCTCCGTCACCACTGCCTGGCTTCCCTCAGAGATCGTCCCTCCGAAAATCACGAAATCCGAACCCTGGGATACGAAGGTCACCGTCGGGATGATTCCAAGGGGCAGAATGTCGATCTTTCCCGTATCAATGGCTGTCAGCCCATCGTTGAGGCTGGCAATGCTCTCAAAAGACACATCCAATCCCTCCTCCTCGTAATACCCCATCTCGGAGGCAAGGACTACCATGGCAGCCTTGATGCTGTTTCCCGTATTTCCCACCACCAGGCTTGTAGGCTCGTCCGCTAAGACGCCCATCCCCAGCGAGAACGTCATCATCACCGCGGCTCCTGCTGCCCAAGTCCCCTTCCATACGTTCCCCCTTCTCCTTTTTCCTGCACGTTCGCTTTTCTTACCGAGCATCCTTCCCAATTCGTTCTTTCTTCCAGTTCCCATTGTTCTTTCCTTATCCCTTTCTATCTCTTTTCTCATTTTTCCCCGGATCCCTTTCCTGCACGATCCGCTGTTTCCGTCATTTGTATTTCTTTCCTTTAAAGTAAGGACATTTCCCATGCTTACACTCCTTATTCTGGAGAAAATAGTGGCATTTCACCTCCGAAGGCATCTCAAGATGAACCGAAAGCCTCTCCCGGATCACCTCCACAGCCTCCTCAAACGCCAGGAATCCGTTTCTCTTGCAGCACCTGGGACCTTCCACCGAGGCGATCCGGATCAGGCTCCGCCCCGTAGCCTCATTCACCCACTGCCAGCTCTCCTCGGACAGCGGCGTGGTATTGGTATAAATGCTTAAGAAAATTCCCACGCCCACTGCTGCCCCGCAGTTTCCATAATATCCGCAGAATCCTCCCAGCACCTTCTTCGCCCGTTTTTTTGCCTCCTCCAGCATTGGAAGGAGCTCCTCTTCCGATTTCCGCTCCTTTTTGGCACATGCCGTGAGGAGCACTGCCGGAAACAGATAGTGGTGCTGGGGACAATGCATGGCAAGCCCCGGAAGATCCATACACTCCATCGCCCAGTCCCAGATGGTCCTCCCCTCCGGCTCTTTCAGAAACTCTCTGCATTTTTCTGTGATCGCCGCATAATCATCCATCTTATCCACATCCTCTCTCGTTTTCTTATCAATTTTCCACAAATCCTACTTCTTTGCCATGGAAAAATCGATCACTTTATCCGGATACCATTTGATCGCTTCCTTGACGCTCTTTGCCGCCGGCAGACCATTGCCAGCCAGCACCACAATTTCATTGATCCCATGCACCTCTTCCTGGTACGGGGTCAGGTGAAAGAGATTGCCCACGCAGTCCAAAAGGTAGGTCTCTCCCTGAAGACGGACAAAGCCCTTTACCCGATAGGTGTCATCCAGAAACATCTCCACAAATTTCTGAAGCTCATAGGGGGTAAACGTATCCCGGATCGTCAAGACAAAGCTCCTCAAGGTGATATCCTTGGTCTGGATCTCCGGTTTTTCCTTCACCAGCTCCGGCTGCTTCATTTCCTTCAGCCACCCATCCCCGATCCTGCCAAAGCTGGTCTCAAAGATCGGGATATCCGGCCGGTGAGCTTTGACCAGCTCCTTCACCCGGCTGATTTCCTCGGGAGATGCCAGATCCGTCTTGTTCAAAATGATGATATCGCTGACACTGATCTGCTTTTTGATCACAGTAGCGGTCCGGTATACCTTTTCAAACCGTTTCGCATCTACCAGGCAGATGCTCCCCATGTAGGATAAGCCGGGAAACTTGTCCTCCTGTGCCATGATCTTTTTCACATTGGTGGGATTGGAAAGCCCGGAAGCTTCGATCAGGATCACATCCGGCTGGCTTTTCAGCGCCTTCCCCAGCACTTCCTCAAACTTATCCAGCCTGCAGGAGCAAAAAATTGAGCCGTTGTTGATCTCATCTAAGACGCTTCCCACCTCTTTTAAAAGCTGCCCGTCGATTCCTTCCTTTCCGTATTCGTTGACGATCACATGGATCCGTTTTCCAGGAAAAAGGCGGATGAATTGCTTCAGAAAGGTAGTCTTGCCCGCCCCTAAGAAACCCGTTATCATATATAATTCTGACATTATTTCCCTCCTGTAATCGGAAAGCCTTCTATAGGAATTTATCCAATATTAGACTTAGTCTATTAGATAAACTCATTATAGAAGGCTTTCCCTTAGATTGCTATAATTTTTCTTTTGTTTTTGGTAGTTTCTTTGATTAGTTCAGAACTTCGTTAATGGCTGCATCCAGCTCTTCCTTGGACGGAACGATGGAGCTGAATTTCAGCTGCCCGTTGATGCAAATGGACGGCAGGTTCTTTACGCCCATCTTCTTGCAGCGGGCGATATTTTCCTTGATGGTGAACTTGTATTCCACCATGTCGATCTTGTCGCCGAAGGTATCCTTTGCCTCGTTTGCCGCTCCCATCATATAGGTGCAGGCTGCACAGGTTGCGGAATCCAGGGTAAATACTTCTACCAGCGGCTTCTCAAGATGCTCGTAGTCCGGGATTTCCACCTCGATGTCATCATCAGCAGCCACATAATTTTTCACCATCTCACGTACTTCGTCCGGCTGGGTCACTGCCTGCACCACGCCGATGGTGTTCTCCACCGGAACCGCATAGGGCATATCGCAGCCCGGGGAAAGGATGAAGTTTCTCTTGTCCTCCATGCTGTCCAGAAGGTCGATGACATACTTCATATTGTCCTGCTGGGTACCGTGGAGCATAATGGTGGTCAGAGGAATGTTTCCTCCGATACAGATGTTGTAGCTGTCCGTGATCTTCTTAGCTGCCAGGAGATCTACGTTTTCATCCACAGAGATCGCGTCCGGACCGGTCTTGCACATAACTTCAATATTTCTGGTGGCATCTCCGCATACAAAGAAGGAAGAGAAAGCTCCTTTTTCGCGGATGAAGGAGAACAGCTCAGAGAAGGGCTTGTGCATGAACTCCTCGAAATGCGCGGAAGAGATCTGGGAGATCAGCGGATCCACCACAGCGATCACGTCCATGCCTGCCTCGATGTAGTAGCTTGCTATAGCCTTTGCCACTTTCATGCAGTATTCCAGGAAATCCTCCACCGCTTCCGGATCATCGAACATATCCATGAAAATGTTATTGCCGCGGAGGTGCGCCGCCAGCGTAAACGGACCGCAGATCAGCCCGTAGAGTGCCGTGGTATCTCCCACGCTCTCCTTTACGCGCTTCATCACATCCAGGATCATGGGAATACGGCCGTCCTCTTTGGAAGGAATGGTGCAGTCGCAAGGCGTCACCAGATCCTCGTCATCCTCCATTGGGTGGGCGGATACGGATGGCGGAGCATCCTCCGCCCAGGTCAGTTCGCAGCCCAGGCACTCTGCCTCTACCTGAAGGTCAAAGATGACCGGAAGCCCTGAGGGCTTGTAGAGCCGGTGCACTTCCATCAGCGCTCTATACAGGTTGTCCCCGTTTGAGAGCACGTCCTTGGCGTTGCAGTGGATGAGCTGTCCTGCATGGACTCCCGCAAAGGGAACCCAAGCTACATTTGGAGTTTCTTCATGTCTTAAGGTTGCCAGAATCAGTTCTTTTGGTGTCATTTTGGTTACCTCGCCTTTCTTGTATTGTTTTTCCTTTTCTTTTGTATCTGTCTCTCGTTACTAACTATTATAAAGAGGAAATTTTTTTCGTCAATACTTCCAGGCAAACCTGCAAATTAGTTCGGAAAATTCGATAAAAACTACTAATCCGGCGCTTTTATTGGATTTAGTCTAATATGGTTTCTAAGGTTTTCTGAGATATTTTGGTAATTTCTCATTTCGGTTTGGTAAAAATTTCAGGTATGCTTTCTCATCACAGGAGCGACCGTCTTACCTGCCTTCACGGAGTATCTGCTCGTATTGT
>DVFT01000172.1 GCA_018713105.1 Candidatus Limivivens merdigallinarum
GAGATCCTCTACAAAGGGGAGGACATCCTGAAATACAATAAGCAGCAGATGCGTCATTTCCGCGGTGCGAAATGCAGCATCATTTTCCAGGATCCCATGACCAGCCTGAACCCGGTATTTACCATCGGGAATCAGCTGATGGAAGCAATCCTTCTTCACATTACCAAGAACAAGGCGGAGGCCAAAAAAAGAGCGATCGAGATGCTGACCCTGGTAGGCATCAACCAGCCGGAAAAACGTCTGAAACAGTATCCTCACGAGCTGTCAGGAGGTATGAGACAGCGTGTCATGATCGCCATGGCACTTGCCTGCGAACCTGATATCCTGATTGCGGACGAACCCACCACAGCTCTGGATGTGACCATCCAGGCTCAGATCCTGGAGCTGATGCAGGAACTGCAGCATAAGCTTGGAATGGCCATTATCATGGTAACCCATGACCTTGGAGTCATTGCAGATATGTGTGATGAGATTATCGTTATGTATGGCGGACGTGTCTGCGAGCGGGGAAGCGCGGAGGATATTTTCTACCGTCCCGCCCACGAATATACAAAGGGACTTCTGCGTTCCATTCCAAATGTGGACAGAATGAAAGAACGGCTGATTCCCATCGGAGGCACTCCGATTAACCTGTTGAATATGCCGGAGGGCTGTGCCTTCTGTACCCGCTGTGACAATGCCATGAAGATCTGCCTGCACAGGCAGCCGGAGGAAAATCTGGTAGGAGAAGGGCATTATGCGTCCTGTTGGATGAACGTCAAGCGCGAGATGGAAAAAGGAGGTACACGTAGTTGAGCGAATACTTACTGGAAGTGAAGGATTTAAAGCAGTATTTCCCGGTGAAGACAGGGCTTACGAAAACGATTCCGCTGAAGGCAGTGGACGGCGTTTCTTTCAATATCAAGCCAGGGGAGACTCTGGGGCTGGTTGGAGAATCCGGCTGCGGCAAAACCACGGTGGGACGTTCCATCCTCCGAATCTATGAACCTACCGACGGCCAGGTGATTTTCGATGGGCAGGAACTTACCAAAAAGAATATGCGTTCCATGCGTAAGCAGATGCAGATGGTATTCCAGGATCCCTATTCTTCCCTGAATCCCCGTATGACCGTGGAAGATATTATCGGCGAACCGCTGGATGTCCACAAGATGTATGCTAATAAGAAGGAACGCCATGAAAAGATCATCGAATTGATGGAGACGGTAGGACTGAACGCAGAGCATGCCACCCGGTATGCCCATGAGTTTTCAGGCGGACAGAGACAGCGTATCGGAATTGCGAGAGCGCTGGCTGTGAATCCGAAGTTCATTGTCTGCGATGAGCCGGTCAGCGCACTGGACGTGTCCATCCAGGCCCAGGTGGTCAATATGTTTGAAGATATCCAGGAGAAACTGGGCGTGGCTTATCTGTTCATTGCCCATGACCTTCTGGTTGTGCATCACATTTCCGACAGGATTGCCGTTATGTATCTGGGCAAGATTGTGGAGATTGCGGACGCGGACGAGCTGAACAACAGTCCCATCCATCCCTATACCCTTTCTCTTCTGAGCGCGGTTCCCATTCCGGATCCGAAAATAGCGAAGGAGAAAAAGAGGATTGTGTTAAGCGGCGACGTTCCCAGTCCTCTGAATATGCCAAAGGGATGCGCATTCCGTACCAGATGCCAGTATGCCACAGAGCAGTGCGCACAGGAGTGCCCACAGCTGACTGACCGTGGAAACGGCCATTTGGTGGCATGTTTTAACAAGTGAATTCCGGAGGGCTAATGTTTTCCGAAATTTAATAAACGGAGAGGCGCAGGCTTCTTCAAAAATTCAAGGAGGTTTTTCTATGAAAAAGCTTATTGCAATGGCTTTGACAGCCGCACTGGTAGTACCTGCTGTTCCTGTTTATGCAGCAGAGGAAACCACAGAAGCCGTTACCGAGGCGGCAACCGAAGCAGCTACCGAGGCAGCCACTGAGGCAGCAAGTGAAGCAGAGACCGAGGCGGCTACGGAGGCAGCAAGCGAGGCAGAGACCGAAGCAGCTACGGAAGCAGCAAGCGAAGCGGCAACCGAGGCAGCCACGGAAGCAGGAACCGAGGCAGCTACGGAAGCAGCTGAGGGAGAGGCAACAAGCAGCCAGGTAGTTGAGGCTGATGTTGCAAAACGTTCCAGCGAAGCGGCACCGGATTGGCAGCCGTACAATGATCTGATCGCAGAGATCAAGAACACCACGGACACCGTAGAGCGTGAAGCCCTGATGCATGAGGCTGAGGATATGCTTATGGAGACAGGAGCAATCATTCCTCTGTATTACTACAACGATCCGTACCTGATGAAAGAAGATATGAGCGGTATGTACTGCAATCTCTTCGGATTCAAGTTTTTTGAAAAATCAACCTCCGCTTCCGGCAAGACCAGCCTGAACATCAACCTGGCTTCCGAGCCGGATCGTCTGGATCCCGCTCTGAATACCACCGTTGACGGCGGATGTTTGGCTGTAAACTCCTTCGTAGGTCTTTATACCTATGATGAGAACGGCGATTGCGTACCGGCACTGGCTGAAAATACGGAAGTGAGCGAGGATGGTATGACCTATACCTTTACCATGCTGGATGGTCTGAAGTGGAGCGATGGCAGCGAGCTGACTGCAAAGGATTTTGAGTATTCCTGGAAGCGTGCGGCTGCTCCTGAGACTGCTGCAGATTATTCCTATCTGTTCGATATCATTGCTAAGACTGCGGATGGAGAACTGGATGTGACTGCCAGCGAAGACGGCAAAACTCTGACTGTAAATTTGGTTACTCCCTGTCCATACTTCTTTGACCTCTGTGCATTCCCGGCATTTATGCCAGTACAGCAGGCCTGCGTAGAAGCAAGCGCAACAGAGGAAGATCCGGGTGCGTGGGCTCAGGAAGCCGGATTCGTATCCAACGGTGCTTACACTCTGCAGGAATGGAATCACAACGAATCCATGGTTTATGTAAAGAACCCGAATTACTATAAAGCAGATGAAGTGACCATGGAAGAGCTTCATTTCATGCTGAGTGCAGACGATACTGCAATCTACAGTGCATACCAGGCAGGAGATCTGGATTTCGCTGATACCATCCCCACCGATGAGATCGCGAATCTCCTGGAGACTTCCTCTGAAATGTACGTTGCAGATAACCTGGGAACCTACTATATCAACTTTAACGTAAATTCTTCCTTGTTTGACGGACTGACTCCGGAGCAGGCTTCCGCTATGAGAAGAGGCCTTTCCCTCCTGATCGATCGTCAGTATATCGTAGACAGCGTTGCACAGACCGGACAGAAGCTGGCCAATACCTTTGTACCGGAAGGAATGGCAGACGGCAACGGCGGTGTATTCCGTGCAAACGATGACGCTTACACTTATCCGGATGAGGAGAACGTAGGTTACTTTGATCCGGAATACAGTGAGGATAATGTAGCAGAGGCAAGAGCGCTTCTGGAGGAAGCAGGCTTCAAGTTCACAGAAGATGGCATGCTTTCCGAGGAGACCCCGCTTTCCTTTACCTTCCTGGTAAATGAAGGTTCTGGAAATGAAGGCGTTGCAGAGGCTATTCAGCAGGATATGGCTATGGTTGGTATCGACATGCAGATCGAGACCCAGGAGTGGCAGGTATTCCTGAATGAAAGAAAAGCTGGTAACTATGACGTTGCTCGTAACGGCTGGCTGGCTGACTACAACGACCCAATCAATTTCCTTGAGATGTGGACCACTGACAGCGGAAACAACGACTGCCAGCTTGGTAGATAATGAAATTGTGATTTGAATGGGAGGTATCCGTATGGATACCTCCTTTTTTAGTATGATACGCCCAGCAGAAATCCTTTGACAAATACAATAAATGAGCATACAATTATTGCATATACAACTATTTGCGGAAGGAGAAAAGGATGAAACGAATACTATCTTTCATGGGCAAGTATCGAACGTATGGGATCATTGCAGCGCTCTGTGTGATGGGGGAAGCGGCATGTGAGCTGATCGTTCCTTTCATTATGGCAGATATGGTGGATGTGGGAGTGGCGAACGGAGACAAGCCTTATATTTTCCAGAGAGGGATCCTGATGGCTGTCTTTGCCGTGATTGCCTTCCTTTTGGGGATCACCAGCGCGAAATTTGCGGCAAAATGCGGGCAGGGGCTTGGAGCGGAGCTTCGGAAGGAGGAGTATCGGAAGCTTCAGGGATTTTCTTTTGGAAATATGGATCATTTTCAGAATTCCTCGCTGATCACCAGGCTGACCAGTGATATCACGACCATACAGAACTCCGTGTCTACGGGGATGCGTCCGGCATTCCGGGCGCCTATCATGATGTTTCTGGCTGTGGGGCTTGCCTTTTCCATCAGCGGAAAGCTGGCGGTCATTTTTCTGGTGGCTTTGCCGGTGCTCGCCGTACTGCTGTTCACCATTATTTTCCATGTACGTCCCCTGTATTCCAGAATGCAGGGAGCCATTGACCTGGTAAACCGGATTATCCAGGAGAACCTCACGGCGATCCGGGTGGTAAAGGCATATGTGAGGGGAGACCATGAGATTGAAAAATTCAACGAAGTCAATGAGAATCTGCAGGGAATTTCGGAGAAGGCATTCCGGCTGGCGGTCTTGAATATGCCAGTGATGCAGTATGTGATCTATGCGACGATCCTGGCGATTCTCTGGTTTGGCGGAAATATGATCATGGTGGGAGGTATGAAGGTGGGAGAGCTGACCGGTGTCCTGAGCTATGTCATGCAGATCCTCAACTCCCTGATGATGATCTCTAATGTATTCATGATGATGACCCGTGCCCTGGCTTCTGGAAGACGTGTCCTGGAGGTGATCGATGAGGAACCGGAAATCAAGGATAACAGGGAGAGTACGGCATGTGTGGAGAAGGGAGGCATTGTCTTTGACCATGTATGGTTCAAGTACCGGAAGGACGCCCCGGAATATGTCCTAAGCGACATTTCCTTTGAGATCCAACCCGGGCAGACGGTTGGCATCATCGGACAGACAGGATCCGCCAAGTCTACCCTGGTTCAGCTGATTCCCAGGCTTTATGAAGCCACAAAAGGAAGCGTCCTGGTGGATGGGAGAGAAGTGGGGGCGTATTCCCTGGAGCATCTTCGGGATGCTGTGGCAATGGTGCTGCAGAAAAATACTCTGTTTTCCGGGACGATCCGGGAAAATTTAAAGTGGGGAAATCCCAATGCCGATGAGCAGGAACTTGACAGGGCATGCAGGATTGCCCGGGTAGATGAGTTCCTGGACCGTCTGCCGGGCGGTTATGACATGGAACTGGGACAGGGAGGAAGCAATGTCTCCGGCGGACAGAAGCAGCGCCTGTGCATTGCGCGTGCAATTTTGAAAAAGCCGAAAGTCCTGATCATGGATGATTCCACCAGCGCTGTGGATACCGCCACGGAGGCGGCAATCCAGAAGGCGCTGAAGGAGGAGCTTCCGGATATGACCAAGATCATCATTGCCCAGAGAATCTCTTCCGTGGAACAGGCTGACAAGATCCTGGTTCTTCAGGACGGGCATCTTTTGGCTTCGGGAACCCACCAGGAGCTGATGGAGGGCTGCAGGCTTTATCGGGAAATTGCATGGTCACAGAAGAGGGAGGTGGGATGATATGGCAAAATATGTGGGCTATAAGCGTCCAAAGGACACGGGAAAGACGTTGAAGAAGCTGTTTCATTATCTGGGAATCCACAAATGGGCGATCCTCCTGGTGGGAATCCTCGTATGTATCTCAAGCTTTGCCAATCTGTTCGGCACGTATCTGTTAAAGCCTGTGATCAATCAGTATATTCTGCCGGGAGATGTCCCGGGGCTGATCCGAATGATCCTGTTTATGGCGGTGATGTATGTCTGTGGGGCGACGGCTACCTATGGCTATGGACAGATCATGGCGCGTACCGCCCAGAGGGTGGTGTCGGAAATCCGGAGGGATCTGTTCATCCACACCCAGAAGCTTCCGCTGAAGTATTTTGACACCCATACCCATGGGGAGCTGATGAGCCATTTCACCAATGATGTAGATACGCTTCAGGAAGCCCTGAACAACAGTTTTGCGCTGATTATCCAGAGCTTTCTGAATCTGGTGGGAACCATCGGGCTGCTCTTTGTGCTGAACTTCCGGCTTTCTCTGATCGTCCTTGTCTTTCTTGCCGCCATGTTCGTCTTTATCAAATACAACGGAAGGCGGAGCAAACGGTATTTCAATGAGCAGCAGGCGGTATTGGGAGAGCTGAATGGATTTGTGGAAGAGATGGTGGAAGGGCAGAAGGTGGAGAAGGTCTTTAACCATCAGGATGCCAACTTCCGTACCTTTGAGGAAAAAAATGAACGTCTCAGGGAAGCATCCACAAAGGCGCTGGCTTATTCGGGAATGACGATGCCTACCATCGTCAGCATGTCCTATTTCAATTATGCAGTATCAGCGATTGTGGGAGGGCTGTTCACGATGGCAGGGCTTATGGATTTGGGGAGTCTTGCCTCCTATCTGGTCTATGTGCGCCAGAGTGCCATTCCCATGAATCAGTTCACCCAGCAGATGAATTTCATCCTGGCAGCTCTTTCCGGTGCAGAGCGTATTTTTGAGATGATGGAGGAAGAGACGGAGGTCGATCGGGGTACTGTGACACTCTGCCCGGTGGAATCAGACGGAACGGCTCTGAAGGAGGTTTCCGGCTACAGCGGGCACTTTGCCTGGAAGAAGCAGGAAAAGGGCAGGGAGGTTTTGGTTCCGTTGAACGGGGATGTCCGGTTTGAACATGTGGTGTTCGGATATCGGAGAGACCGGAAAATCCTAAACGGCATCAGCCTGTATGCAAAGCCAGGACAGAAGATCGCCTTTGTGGGCTCCACAGGTGCAGGCAAGACTACCATCATCAATCTGATCAACCGATTTTATGAGATTGAATCCGGGCGCATTACTTACGACGGGATTGATATCCGCGAGATCAAAAAGGACGATCTGCGCCGATCCATGGCGATGGTTATTCAGGATACCCATCTCTTTACCGGCACGATCCGGGAGAATATCCGATATGGAAGGCTGGATGCCACGGATGAGGAGGTGCTTAAGGCAGCAAAGGTCGCCAACGCGGACTCCTTTATCCGGCGGCTGCCAAAGGGATATGATACATTGCTCTATGGAGATGGAAGCAACCTGTCCCAGGGGCAGAGGCAGCTTCTCTCCATCGCCCGGGCAGCGATTGCCAGACCTCCAGTTCTGATTCTGGACGAAGCTACCAGCTCCATTGATACCAGGACGGAAGCACTCATCGAAAAAGGGATGGACGCGATCATGGAAAACCGTACCGTGTTTGTCATCGCCCATCGCCTTTCTACCGTACGGAATGCTAAAGCGATTCTGGTACTGGAAAAGGGGACGATCATCGAACGGGGAGACCACGACGAACTTCTGGAGGCAAAAGGACGTTATTACCAGCTCTATACCGGAAAAGCGGAGCTTAAGTAAGGAGGCAGTAGGATGAGGGAAGAAAGACGGAGCGCCAGTGAAGAGCTGTTTGCTACAGAGAGGAAAATGAAGGATTTTCTGAAGCCTTATTTCCTGGAAATCGGTCTGACGCTGGGACAGGGGCAGCCGAGGATTTTGAAGAACCTATTGAAAAAGGATCATGTCACCCAGAAGGAGCTGGCGGATATATGCCATCTGGATGTGACCACCATGTCCAGGACGCTGGATAAGCTGGAAAAGAGAGGATGGCTTTGCCGAAAGCGGGATGAGAACTGCCGCAGGAGCTATCGGATCATCCTCACGGAAGCAGGAAGGGAGAAGGCCCGTGAGGTTGTGAAAGGCATGCTGTTTCGGGATGAGGCAGCCTGGAAGGGATTTGACCGGCAGGAGATGGAAACCATGTTCGGATATCTGAAAAGGATCGCAGAAAACCTGGAAGAGGCGGATTGCCAAAATCTGACGAATTCGGGATTGTAAGGGATCCTCAGCAGGTATATAATGAGGATAAAAAATATGGGAGGTTTTAGATATGACGATTGACGAATTGATGGCAATGCTGGAAATGCAGGAAGAAATTCTGCAGTTTTCTCATTTTACCAACGAGGATGCCTGGGAACTGGGAAATATCCTCGTGGCAGAAGCAAAGAGGAGGAAGCTTCCGGTGGCAGTGAGCATCCGGCTGAACAATGGCTACACGGTATTTCAGTATGCAGCAGACGGAACCAACCTCCACAATGAGAGCTGGCTTCGGAGAAAGTACAATACAGTCAAGACACTGGAGCACAGCAGCTTCTACACCTATATGACGCTGAGAAAGACGGAGGAGAATCTCGCAAGCCTTTTCCTGGATGAAAAGGAATATGCCTGCTGCGGAGGAGGCTTCCCCATCCGCGTGGAAGAGGTAGGAGTCATCGGCGCGATTTTGGTATCAGGTCTGGATCATATTTCCGATCACGATCTGATCGTCAAATGCGTGAGCCGCTATCTGCACATTGATGAGGTGCCGAGAATTCGGGGAGAGATCCTTTGAAATTCATAGGACGGTTTGAAACTCATCCGTAGAATGCTTGTTCCATGTCCGGCGGAAGAGGAGCGGTCAGGCAAAGCACTTCTCCCGTGATAGGATGAAGGAAGGAGAGCTGATGGGAATGGAGAGCCTGACGGGTGATCCGCTCCATATCCGGATAGTACAAGAAATCGCCGATGAGGGGATAGCCCAGAAATCCCAGGTGAACCCGGATCTGATGGGTACGCCCGGTAGACAGGCGAACCCGGAGGAGGGAAAGTCCCTTTCGGTAATCCAGCCGTTCATAATGGGTGACGGCACTCTGCCCATGTTCAAAATCCACGCAGCGCATGAGGACAGAACCTGCCCGTCTGCCAATGGGAGCGCTGATGGAGCCGGAAGGCGGCGTTTTTCCTTTGACGATGGCAAGGTATTGCCGGTTTAATGCATGCTTTGCGCTCATATCGGAGAGAAGGGCACCGGAGAGCGCATTTTTTGCCAGGACCAGAAGGCCGGAGGTGTCCCGGTCAAGGCGGTTGATGCAGCGGAAGACGAATTCTTTCCCCTGTTCTTGGTAATGGAACGCCAGAGCATTGGCAAGCGTGTTGCCATGATTGTTGACCGAGGGGTGGATGGGCATATCGGCCGGCTTGTTGACTACCAGAAGATCCGGATCCTCATAGGCGATGGAAAAGGGAAGCTTTACCGGAGGGATCGGGGAGGAAGCTTCCTCGGCAAGATGTACCGTGATCCGGTCCCCTTCCTTCAGGATGGTGGAAGCAAACCGGACTTCTCCGTTCAGGAGAATGGAATCCGGCTCTTTTTTCAATTGAGCCAGAATATGGCGGGAATACCCGTTCGCTCTCAAAAAGGAGAGGAGGGTGTTCCCATTTTCTTTGGCTGTGATCTGATATTCGAAAATTCGTTCCATAGTGAATGTTATTATAGTATGGATGTTCCCAAGGGGGCAATGGTGAAAAAAGACGAAAAATTCCTTCCTTTTCCACATGTTTTGAGGTAAAATGGACAGGTAAACGAAACAAAAAAGGAGAGAACAAAATGGAACGAGAAAAATTTTCCTCCAGGATCGGCTTCATCCTGATTTCAGCGGGATGTGCCATCGGTCTTGGAAATGTGTGGAGGTTCCCCTACATCACCGGGGAGTACGGCGGAGCAGCTTTTGTGCTGATCTATCTGTGCTTCCTGGTCATTATGGGACTTCCGATCATGGTCATGGAGTTTGCAGTCGGAAGGGGAAGCCAGAAAAGCGCAGCCCTGTCCTTTGACGTACTGGAGCCAAAGGGTACGAAATGGCATTGGTACAAGTGGGGCGCTATGGCGGGCAACTATCTTTTGATGATGTTCTATACCACCATAGGGGGCTGGCTGCTGTTATACTTTTTCAAGATGCTTTTGGGACAGTTTGAAGGTCTGGACTCTGCCGGGGTAGAACTGGCATTCAGTGATCTGACCAGGAATCCCGGGCTGATGACGGTGTGCATGGCCGTTGTGGTGGTGATGTGTTTTGCAGTGTGCAGCAGAGGGCTTCAGAAGGGCGTGGAGCTGATCAACAAGATTATGATGGTCTGCCTGCTGTTCCTGATGATTATCATGTCCATCCGATCCATCACCCTGGAAGGCGGAGAGGCGGGGCTTAGATTTTACCTGATGCCTGATTTCGGGAAGCTTGTGGAGGCAGGTATCGGAGAGGTGATCTATGCAGCCATGGGGCAGGCATTCTTCACTCTGAGCCTTGGGATCGGGGCGCTTGCCATCTTCGGAAGCTACATCGGGAGAGAACGTTCCCTGATGGGAGAGGCTGTGAATGTGACGATTCTGGATACCTGCGTAGCGCTGATGGCGGGGCTTATCATTTTTCCAGCGTGCTTTGCCTATGGAGTCAGTGCCGACAGTGGTCCCAGCCTCTTGTTTATCACGCTGCCTAACGTATTCAACGAGATGGCGGGAGGAAGGATCTGGGGAAGTTTGTTTTTCCTCTTTATGTCTTTTGCGGCGTTCACCACGATTATCGCCGTGTTTGAGAATATTATCTCTTTTGCCATCGATCTGACCGGCTGTGGCAGGAAGAAAGCAGTGCTTGTGAATCTGGTGGTGATCATCGTACTGTCCATGCCCTGTGTGCTTGGCTTCAATATACTCAGCGGATTCGCGCCCTTTGGAGAGGGAAGCACCATCATGGATCTGGAGGACTTCATTGTCAGCAATAACCTGCTTCCCATCGGAAGTTTGATCTACTTATTCTTCTGCGTTGCGAAATGCGGCTGGGGCTTCGACAATTTCATCAAGGAAGCCAATACCGGAAAAGGATTGAAATTCCCCAGGCCAATCCGCTTCTACTGTAAGTGGATTCTGCCGATCATTGTAGCGGTTATTTTTATTATGGGGTATAAGGAGAAATTCTTCTAATCAAAGGTCTGGCTTTTCACTTATAAAGAATATAATCGGTTATGCAGTCATACCAATGCACATAAGTGCTTCCATTCACGGTCAGCCGTTCGTTTTCCGGGAGCAATTCACTCCATCTTTTTTTGTAATGGCTGAGTGCCCAATCATCACGGTTGAATCTGCGCCAGAGGATCGTCCTCCCGTTTTGATCCAGAAATTGTTCTGTGACCATATTGCAGCTGCGGCTTTCCACGTCCATCACACAGACGGTATCGTAATGCTTTTTGCCGACGGTGACGGTGTATCTTCCTACGATATCCAGCATGGAGGTACCATCATCGCTGGTAATGACGTCATCCGTTCTTTGAATGGTTCCCTTCGGTGACAGGTGGATCTCATTGCCGCAGTTGTCTTTTCCAAAGCCCCAGTTGGGAAAGAAACGGTCTTCGTCGAGGAAGGTGATGTAATCCCGAGTATCCCCGCTGTTGCGGATGACTGCCAGGTAGCGGCAGTGGGTATCTGTGAGCTGGGCGATAAAGGTTCGTTTGAAGGGATCATTTGCGGGGGAACCGCTTGCTTCTCTGGCGGTCAGTTCCACTCCCTCGATCCCATGTACCCGTGCTTTCCCCACTGCCTTCATCTCATAGACATGGCTGCATTTCCTGTCAGGCAAGCCGTAGATTCCAAAGGATAGGGATTCTCCAAGCTTGGGAATGAGGAACCACCCCATCAATTCTTCCCATTTCACCGAAAATGGTGGTCTTTGGTCTGCTTTTATGTGGTATTCGGGCAGGGTATTGGGTAATCTTTTCATAGGATCGTCTCCTTTCTGCTGCTCTGTGAAGCAGGGATATCTGTTTTTAAAATTTTGTTTTGCCTTGTAAAGCCGGCTTTTTACCGTCCCAACGGGGATTTGAAGAAGCACTGAGATTTCTTTTTGGGGAAGATCTTCAAAGAAGTATAGGAAAAGGATTTGCCGGTCCTTTGTATCCAGTAAGCGGAAGGTCTCTTCTACGGTAGAAATCTGAGAGACGCCAAGCCTGCTGTCAGCGAAGTCCTTTTCAGCCAGTTCCTCTAGTGGGATTTCCGGAAAAAAGCGTCTGCTCCTGAAATAGTCGATGCATTTGTTCCTGGCAATGCTGAGAATCCAGGATTTGAAAGAAGCTTGATTGTTCAACTGAGAGAAGTTCTGATAGGCGGCCAGATATACTTCCTGCAGCAGATCCTCGGCATCCGCTTTGGAATGTATCCGATATTTTATATACCGTTCCACCGCGCTTTGGGAATCCTTCAGTAATTTGCTGAAATCATCCATGGGATTACCTCCTTTGTGCTTGTAAAAATCCTGTTCATCAATATAGACGGAAGAAAACGGGAAAAGGTTCATCTTTACAAAAAAACTTCCTGACAGAATTCTATGGATCCGCTGCGATCCGAATTTCTGCAGGAAGTTTTTTGATAGAACGTTATTTGATTAAGACCTTCTCGATCTCCAGCACATACATGGTGTGGTAATCCTTGTTGGGATACCATTGGATGTCGCAGCCTTTATCCAGGAAGCATTCCGGCTTCATCTCCTGGGTATAAAGCTTTCGGCAGAGGAGAACAGTATTCCCCTCTTCAAAATAGGGGACGCCGTCCTGATGGGTCAGGGTCAATCCGCTTTTGGCGATCTTGTCTTCATCTCTTCCGGAGACGGTTCCCAAGTAGCTCAAGGTCTTTTTCTGGTCCGGATTTAAGACGGTCAGGCTGACCTTGCCGGTGGGAGACTGGTCAATGAACTCCTTGGTATACCGTTGGGGGCGGATAAAGATAAAAGCCACCTCCTTACCCCAGAGAACGCCGACACCGCCCCAGGAGGCTGTCATGGTGTTCGCCTTTCCGTCTTTCTCCGCTGTGACCAACAGCCATTCGGATCCGATCATGGTAAACGGGTTCTTGGTAAGTTCTTCTGCTTTGATTTCTCTGAAATTACTCATATCACATTCATCCTTTCCGTATCATTAAGATGCTTTGACCATATTCCAAAGTTCACTATAATAATAATCCATTTCCTGTCCTAGGTAAACAAAAGTTTTGCAGTTTTCTATTAACAAATGGACAGGTTTATGGTAAGATAAAAGAAATCTGAATTTTAGGATTATGGCAATCGATGACAGGAGGAAACACACATGTACAACAGTAAGGATAAATACGTAGCCTATGTGGGAACCTATACGCACGGCAGCAGTATCGGAATCCATGTATATGA
>DVFT01000024.1 GCA_018713105.1 Candidatus Limivivens merdigallinarum
GTTCCCTTCTCAAATCACCGTCATTCATAATGCGGATCAGACCATTCACTGTGGTAAAAATGGGATTAGACACATTATAAACCGGCACGTCCAGTTCCTTCTGCATATAGACAGAAAGATTCCGGATGAGGGATACTCCGCCGGTCAGGTAAATTCCGTTTTTCCGGATGTCGGACAAAAGCTGCGGCGGTGTTCTCTCCAACGTGGTACGTACAGCGTCGGTAATCACATCTACCGTATCAACGATTGCTACACTGACGCTGAGCGACGGAACTACAATTTTCTTAGGAAGCCCGGTGACTGCATGGATTCCATAAACATGCATTTCCAAGGCAGGACCTGTAAGGAGATACGCCATTTGATTTTTCAAAGCCTCCGCGGTTTTGTAGCCAATATTCACTTGAAATTGGCGTTTCACCATGGCAATAATATCCGCATCCAAGTTATGCCCGCCTATGCGGAGTGTCCGCTGAAGGATGGTCTTTCCTTCGGAAATGACGGAGATCTCAGTCCGATCCCCGCCAAGGTTCACGATCATGTTCCCTTCCTTGGAAGCCAAAGGCATTCCAATGCCAGCCGCATCGGCGATCCCTTTTTCTACCAGGGAAACATGCTTTGCCCCAAGGCGCCCCGACATGATTTTATAGTAGGCTCTCCGTTCTACCTCCGTAATATCGGTAGGAGCAGAGGTAAAAATATTAGGGTGCCGGGTCAGTACCGTAGAAAATTTTTTCATCATGTAAATCAATATCATCTCCTGGCTGCTTCCTTCTGCCAGGGAACCATTCTGAATCGGACAGCCCACATAGACATTGGAGGGACCTTTCTCATAAATTTCGAACGCCCCCTGCCCCATTGCGATCACATCCACCTTGTTCCGGATGGCAATCATGTTTTTCTCACAAAGAGACAATTTCCCGTTATTATCACATATTTTTATACTGTCGCTTCCAAGGTCAACGCCACAGATGCGTTTGATGGACATAGATGCTCCCCCTATCAACTAACTCCTTTGTTTTTCTCACAGGGACGAAAGAATCCCTGCTCCCTCAGGCTTACAAATTTCAGATCTCCAAGGATCAGATGGTCCAGGAGTTCGATGCCGAGGATCTCCCCGGCCTCCCGTATCCTCTCCGTGAGCAGCAGATCTTCCCGGCTGGGTGCCGGGTCGCCGCTGGGATGGTTGTGAAGGAGGACGATAGAGACGGCATGATGGCTCAGCGCCTCAAGAAAGATTTCCCTGGGGGAAACCAAGGAGGCGTTTACGGTGCCTTTGGAGATCACTTTTTCCGCGAGAAGCTTTCCCTTCGTATCCAGCATCAAAAGATAAATCTGCTCCTGCTGGCAGTGCCGGAAATCTTCCATATAATATTGTGCAATGGACATCGGATCATGAAAGGAAAGCTTCTCTTCAAAGTTCATTTTAGAAATGCGTCTGGAAAGCTCCAAAAGACACTTGATCTGGATGGCTTTCACCTCTCCGATACCAGGCAGCTTCTTCAGCTCGTCAATGTCAAGCTGATAAAGACCTACCAGCCCCTTTCTGAAACCAGATGCCGTAAGAAGCTTCCTGGAAAGCTCCAGAGCGGACATCCCCTTAACTCCGCTTCGAAGAAGCACTGCCAGAAGTTCCGCATCGGTCAGATGCTGAGGGCCAAAGGACAAGCACTTTTCGTAAGGCTTTTCGTCTTTTGGCAGATCTTTCATCGTTTTTTCGTTTGTCATATTGTGTTTTGGAGGTTCTCAGCGATTGAGAACAAGGTTGTCAAAGCCTTTTTCACTCTATCTTATCATAAAATACTTTTAATGTATACACTTGGAATCTTAAAATTTTATATTGATTCTATTAACGCTTCGGCGACTCGGATGCCGTCCATAGCGGCGGAGGTGATTCCCCCGGCATATCCAGCCCCTTCCCCGCAAGGGTAAAGTCCCTGGATGCTGCTCTCATAGGTATCCCCCCGCTCGATACGGACTGGGGAGGAGGTACGGCTCTCGACACCCGAGAGAATGGCGTCCTTTCTGGAAAATCCTTTTATGAGCGCTTCCGAAGAGCGAATGCCCTCCTTCAGTGCCTGGGAAAGTGCTTCCGGGAAAATACGGTTCAGGTTCCCAAACTTCCAGGCTCCCTTTAGAGAAGGGGAAACCTCACCCAGTGACGTGGAGCACACCCCCTCCTGAAAATCTGAAAAAAGCTGGACGGGAATCCTTCCCTCCCCGGTTTCATAGGCAGCCTTCTCAAGCCTTCGCTGGAATTCCATTCCTGCCAGGACATCCCCGGATGGAAAGTCTTTTGGTCCCACGGTCACCACCACCGCGCTGTTGGCATTTTCCCCTGCTCTTCCGTGATAGCTCATCCCATTGACAGCCAGGAATCCTTCCTCGGAGGAGGCGTTGACGACATACCCTCCCGGGCACATACAAAAGGAATAGAATCCCCGACCGCCGGAAAGCTTTCTGGTAATTTTGTAATCCGCAGCCGGAAGGAGTGTTCCCCTCTGGCGTCCATACTGGCAAAGGTCGATCATTGCCTGCGGATGCTCAATCCGAAGCCCCACCGCAAATGCTTTCTGGGACATGGAAACGGAGAGCTGAAAAAGCCGCTGAAAGGTATCCCTGGCGCTGTGTCCGATAGCAAGGATCGCCTTCTCACAGTCAAGGCGTTCCCTGCCGTTGATCTCAAGCCCTGTAAGGCGACCCTCTGTTACATAGAAATCCGTCACTTTGCTTCGGAATCTCACCTCACCGCCCAGCTCCTCAATCTCCTTTCGGATATTGGAAACCACATTTTTCAGAATATCCGTTCCGATGTGGGGCTTGCCCTGATACAGGATTTCCTCCGGGGCGCCTGCCTTGACAAAGCTTTGGAGCACATAGCCGTTCCGCCCCGAAGCGTCCTTCACCGCAGTGTTCAGCTTCCCGTCGGAGAAGGTTCCGGCGCCACCTTCTCCGAACTGGACGTTGCTCTCTGTATCCAGGATACCAAGCTCCCAAAAGCGATCCACCTTTTTCTGGCGCTCTTCGACGCAGTCTCCTCTCTCCAGAAGGATTGGACAGTAACCGCACCGCGCCAAGATAAGCCCTGCAAACAAGCCCGCCGGACCACTTCCGATGATCACGATGGGAAGCTTTGGTTTCTCTTTCGCCATCGGGGGAAGAACATACTGTTTCCCGGTGGATGGGGCAGCGCCTTTCGGCTTCTTTTTCAAAACCGCTGCCTGATGCTTTACCTCGGCATCCACCACATAGCTGTAACATAATTCCGGTTTTTTCCGGGCATCCAGGGAACGCTTCACGATCCGATAAGAAATCAGATCGTCCTTGCCGATGCGAAGGGTTTTTAAGATCGCGTTCTTTAACTCTTTCTCTGTATGGGGAATAGAAAGCTTAAGCTGTTGGATCCGTATCATAGGGTTTCCTCCTCTCTCGCTGCCGACCGTCCCGCCAGGCAGCCGCTGGCAAACGCCCACTGCAGATTGAAGCCTCCGCAGGGACCGTCCACATTCACAAGTTCCCCGCAGACATACAGATGCGGAACTTTCTTGGATTCCAGTGTGGAACCATCCACCTCGGACAGTGGGATTCCTCCTGTGGAAATCTGCGCCTGGTCAAAGGAACGGCTCCCGGTAATGGTCAACTTCAGATGCTTCGCCAGGTGAAGAACCTTTCGGACTTCTTCGTCTGTCATGGGGCTTCCCGGTTTCAGTGACAGGCTGCCAAGCAGGGCATTCAATACCTTCTTATGGAAAATACCGCCCAGGTATCCTTCATAGGAGGGTACAGAGTTGGTTTCCAGAATGGTCTGGCATCCAAGAAGGGTAAGGAGCTCTTCCTCCGAATAATCCGGGAAAAGATCCAGGACGATCTCCACCTTTTTGCCGAGTGCCTGTTCTCTTACTGCCCTTCGGCTGAGCTGAAAGATCAGGATTCCGGAGATCCCATAGGAGGTCCACTGAAGTTCCCCTGTTTCCTTTCCGCATTCCTTTCCGTTCACGAAAAGGGCTGCCTGTGCCTGGCATCTGACCCCTTCCATGGATTTGCCTACCCGCTCCTTCACGGTCAGCGGAACCAATCCGGGGTAAGCCGGGATCAGGGAGTGGGACAGCTCTCTTGCGATGGAAAAGCCGCTGCCATCCGAACCGGTGGCAGGGACCGCACAGCCTCCTGCTGCCAGGATCACCCTGGAAGCCTCGTATTCCCAGGAGGAGGTTTTGACCCAAAAGCGATCCTTTTCCGGTACCACTCTTAGAACCTTCTCCCGGCATTTCAGCTTGATGGAAAGCCGCCTCACTTCTTTTAGCAGAGCATCCAGAACGGAAGCTGCCTGCTCGCTGTAGGGATAGACGAGGGATTCCTGACGCACCCTGGTGAGAAGCCCCAGTTCCCGGAAAAAGGAGAGGGTTTCCAGATAGGAAAACGTGCGCAGGATGGCATCCACCCCCTTCAGGCAGTCCGATTGATAACCTTGTGCGCCCTGAATCGTCAGATTCGTCAGATTACACCTGCCATTGCCCGTCATCAATAATTTCTTTCCGGGCTTTTCCATCCCTTCCAGGACAGTGACCCTGGCACCAGACCTGGCGGCAAAAATGGCAGCCGTAAGACCCGCAGGTCCGCCGCCAATCACGATAATCTCCATGGAATTCTCCTTTCCGGCAGGGTCTTAGGGCTCTGGAATTGTCACAAGCCCTGCTTCTTTCAGCTTCTGGAGGGACATCAGGATTCCCAGCTTTGCGTGGGGATAGGTAAGCCCTCCCTGAAAATATACGGCGTAAGGCGGTTTGATGGGACCATCCGCAGAAAGCTCGATGGAAGAGCCTTGGATAAAAGCCCCTGCCGCCATGATCACGTCACTGTCGTAACCTGGCATCGCCCAGGGTTCCGGTGTCACGTAGCTGTCCACCGGTGCGGCAGCCTGGATTCCCTTGCAAAAAGCGATCACTCCCTCCGGTGTTCCAAGCGTGACCGCCTGGATGATATCATGGCGGCTTTCCCTGCCATCCGGCACCACCGGAAATCCGAGAGTTTCATAAAGATTGGCGGCCAGAATTGCCCCTTTTAACGCGTTCGCCGTCACAACCGGCGCCAGGAAAAATCCCTGGTAAAAGGAACGGTTGACGCCTAAAGTTGCCCCAACCTCTTTTCCAAGCCCTGGGGAAGTCAGACGGCAGGCAGCGTTTTCGATACATTTCTTGGTACCGGCAATATAACCGCCGATGGGGGCAAGCCCGCCGCCGGGATTTTTGATCAGGGAACCTACTGTCATGTCCGCCCCTACGTCGGATGGTTCTTTCGTTTCCACAAATTCTCCGTAGCAGTTGTCCACCATGACGATGAGATCCTTATGGATGCTTTTTACAAAGGCGATCGCCTCTCCGATCTGATCAACGGAAAGCGTCTTTCTGGTCTGATACCCTTTGGAACGCTGAATTCCCACAATCCTGGTATTCGGCTTGATGGCTTTTCGGATTCCTTCGAAATCAAAACCTCCGTCGGGCAGAAGATCCACTTGATCATAGCTGATCTGGTATTCCTTCAGGGATCCCATGGAAGGGCGGATGCCGATCACTTCCTCCAGGGTGTCATAGGGCTTCCCGGAAATATACAAAAGTTCGTCCCCAGGTCTCAAATTGGAGAACAGCGCCAGAGCCAGGGCATGGGTTCCGCAGGTGATCTGCGGCCGTACCAGGGCTGCTTCCGTGTGGAAGGCAGCTGCATATACCTCTTCCAGCGTGTCGCGCCCGTCATCGTTATAGCCATACCCGGTGCTCTCTCCCATATGTTCCATCGCCACATGCTTCTCCTGCATGGCATGGAGCACCTTCAGCTGATTATATTCCATCCGTTCGTCAATCTTGCGGAACCGCGCCTCAAGGGAGGCTTCGATCCGTTCGCCGAAACGAAGGACCTCCGGGCTGATTCCCATAGACTGATACATTGCTTCTTTCGTCATCAACGTTTCCTTCCTTCCAGGATTCCTTTTTCCAAAAGGATGTCCTTAAGATATTCCAAAATACGATCTTCCTCGTAATCAAACTGTTCTTTGTTGACCCAAATGACCTCCCGCTCCCGTTTGAACCAGGTGAGCTGCCGTTTGGCAAAATGGCGGGTATCCCGCTTCAAGATATAAACCGCTTCCTCCAGGGAACACTCTCCGTCCAGGTAGGACAGGATCTCCTTGTACCCCAGCCCTTGCATGGAAACCATATGCCGGTTCATCCCCTTTTCCTTCAGTGCGCGTACCTCGTCCACCAGCCCGTCCGAAAGCATGGCATCCACCCGTTTTTCAATCCGTTCATAGAGCAGGGGTCTTGGAAGATTCAACACAAAAAGGGCGCTCAAGTAGGCGCTCTCCTTGCCCCGTTCCCGCTCATTGTGGGCGGAAATGGGTTCTCCTGTTTCGTGGTAGTATTCCAGGGCGCGGATAACCCGCTTGACATTGTTGGGATGGATTTCTCTGGCGGAAGCCTCATCCACCGCGCAAAGCATTTCGTGAAGCTTTGCGGCACCCTCAAGAAGGGCGATGTCTTCCAGCTGTTTCCGGTAAGCCGCATCCCCTCCGGTCTCTGTAAAATCAATGTCGTACAGAAGCGCCTGGATATAAAATCCCGTACCACCTGTGAGGATAGGGATCTTCCCCCGGCGGTAGATTCCCTGAAGCGCTTCCTTTGCAAGCTTCTGGAACAGCACCACATTGAACTCCTCGGTGGGTTCCAGAACATCGATGAGATGGTGGGGAACCCCTTCCATCTCCTCCTGGGTAATCTTGGCAGAGCCAATGTCCATTCCGCGGTAGACCTGCATGGAATCCGCAGAGACAATCTCCCCGCTGACCTTTTTGGCAAGGCGGATGGAAAGGCTGGTCTTTCCCACAGCAGTGGGTCCGGCAAGAACGATAAGCGGTTTTTTCATGATACGACCCTCTTGAATTTCTTTTCCAGTTCATATTTGCTCATGGAGATGATAGTCGGTCTCCCATGGGGGCAGTTGTAGGGATTCTCAAGGGTCAGAAGCTCGTCGATCAGCGCCTCTGCCTCTGCCCTGGAAAGACGGTGGTTGCCTTTGACGGCTGCCTTGCAGGACATGGAGGCGATCTTCTCGTTGATCATATCCCCGCTCAAACGTCCCGTCTGGCTTGCCAAACCATCCAGCATTTCCAGGAACACTTCTTTTTCCTGGAGCCCGAACAGGTTTCCCGGAACCGCGCGGATCGAATACTCGTCTCCGCCAAAGGGCTCGATCTCAAACCCGATCCTGGTAAAATTCTCCATATAGGTTTCCAGCAAAGCCTGCTCCTGCATGGACAGTGTGACGATCATGGGCGGAGAGATCTGCTGGGAAGTGTATTCCTTATTTTCAAGGCTTTTCATCGTCCGCTCAAACAAGACTTTTTCGTGGGCTGCATGCTGGTCAATGATGTAGAGCTTATCCCGGAATTCCACCAGCCAGTAGGTCTCAAAGAGCTGACCGATGATCCTGTGTTCCTTTACATTTTCCCTGCTAAGCAGCTTGTCCTCAAACAGTTCCATCTGCTCTGGTTTCATCTCCGGCGTTTTTGCCTGATGTTCCGGTTCTTGTTCCGGTTCTTCTTTCGGCTTGTCGGGATGCAGCTTCAGCGCAGGATTTTTGCCGGCTTCCTTCCAGGCTGTCTCCTCCGCTTTCAAATCCCGCTCCTGGGTGGCCCTTTGGGGCAGCACTTCCTTCACGTCGTAGAGATTCCGTGCAAATCCGCCTTCATCGGGATAACGGTTTAAAAGCGGCTTTGGCTCCGGGAGAGACGTGTGGTACTCCTGCTCCTCACGGACTTTGGAGACTTCCGCCCTTCTGTGGACTTCAAAGGGTTCCGGTATGGACTTGGGGATCCCCGGTTCCTTTTTCTCTTCCTTTTTCTGGTCAAATCCCACATCCGGGATCATCTCCCGATGGGTCAAGGCATCCCTCACCGCCTCATATGCCATGCGGTACATGGCTTCCGGATCGGAAAACCGAAGCTCCATCTTGGTGGGATGGACGTTCACATCCAGATTCTCCCCATTTAAGTCAAAGTGCAGGACGGTGAACGGATATTTGTGCTGCATCATGAAATTCTTGTAGGCGTCTTCGATCGCCTTTGCGATGATGCTGCTCCGCACATATCTGCCATTGATGAAATAATTCTCATAATTCCGGTTTCCCCTGGAGATGACGGGCTTTCCGATAAAGCCGCTCACCTTGCCAAGGGAAGTCTCTTTTTCTACGGCAATGAGATTTGCCGTGATCTCACGTCCGTAAATATTGTAAATAATGTCCTTCAAGTTCGTATTCCCGGAGGTATGAAGCTTGTTCTGGTTGTTGTTGATAAATTTAAAAGAAACCTCTGGGTGGGACAGTGCCAGCCGTTCGATCAGGTCGTTGATGTAGCCGGCTTCCGTCTGCGGGCTTTTTAGAAATTTTCTGCGCACAGGCGTGTTGAAAAACAGGTTGCGTACCTTGAAGGTCGTTCCCTCCGGGGCGCCGATCTCCTCTGGTTCTTCCGTTTTCTCCTCACCGCCGTCAATCTGATATCTTACACCGGTCAGGTTCCCGGCGGTCTTGGTGATCAGCTCTACCTGGCAGACTGCCGCGATGCTGGACAACGCCTCGCCGCGGAATCCCAGAGAGGTAATCCCCGTCAGATCCTCCGCGCTTTTGATTTTGCTGGTGGCGTGGCGCAGAAACGCCTTTCTCACCTCGCTGGGTTCAATCCCTTCCCCGTTGTCCGTGATCCGCACCAGGGAAATCCCGCCGTCCTTGATCTCCACCGTGACGGCATTGGCGCCTGCGTCGATGGCATTTTCCACCAATTCTTTGACTATGGATGCCGGACGCTCGATCACCTCACCGGCTGCGATTTTGTCGATCGTGTCTTTATCCAATACTGATATCGTCTTCATGAATTCCCCCACCTGTTTCTAAGCCGGTTCTGAAGCCGGTAAATGGTATTGAGCGCATCGATGGGCGTCAATGTGCTCACGTCAATATCATTGAGTTCCTTCAGGATATCCTCGTCACTTACCGTGTCGAAGAGAGACATCTGTTCCAAATCCACCTGATCGTACTTCTTCGGCTTAGGCTTTGCTTTTGTCTTGCTGCCTACAGCCTGGATTTCCTTGACCTTTGCCGTGATATCGGCATTGCTCAGCTCTTCCACCAGCTCCTTGGCTCGTTCGATGACGGAATCCGGGACTCCGGCAAGCTTTGCCACCTGGATTCCGTAGCTTTTGTCCGCGCCGCCCTTTACGATCTTTCGGAGGAATACGATATCGTCCCCCTTCTCCTTGACGGCGATGCAGTAATTGTTGACGCTGCTAAGCTTGCCTTCCAGTTCCGTCAGCTCATGATAATGGGTGGCAAACAGTGTCTTGGCGCCCAAGAGCTTCGGGTTGCTGATATGCTCCACCACCGCCCAGGCAATGGAGAGCCCGTCAAAGGTACTGGTTCCCCGCCCGATCTCATCCAGGATGAGCAGGCTGTTGTGGGTGGCGTTCCGAAGGATATTCGCCACCTCCGTCATCTCCACCATGAAAGTGCTCTGCCCGCTTGCCAAGTCGTCCGAGGCGCCTACACGGGTAAAGATTCGGTCCACAATTCCGATTTTTGCACTTTCCGCAGGGACAAAGCTTCCGATCTGCGCCATCAAAACGATCAGCGCTGTCTGGCGCATGTAAGTGGATTTTCCCGCCATATTCGGTCCGGTGATGATCGAGATCCGGTTGTTTCCGTTGTCCAGATAAGTGTCGTTGGCGATGAACAGATCGTTCTGGAGCATCAGTTCCACCACGGGATGACGTCCGTTTTTGATATCGATGACTCCTTTTTCGTTCATCTTTGGGCGGACATAGTTGTTCTTTTCCGCCACATAAGCGAGGGAGGCAAACACATCAATGGCAGCGACAGCCCGCGCCGTCGTCTGGATGCGGACGATCTCACGGGCGATGGTATCGCGGATCTCCCCGAACAGATCGTATTCCAGGGAAAAAAGTTTCTCCTCCGCCCCCAAAATCAAATCTTCCAGCTCTTTCAGCTCCGGTGTAATATACCGCTCCGCATTTGCCAGCGTCTGCTTCCGGGTATAATAATCCGGCACCAGATCCTTATAGGAGTTGGTTACCTCCAGATAGTAGCCGAATACTTTGTTGAATTTGATCCTTAAGTTCTTAATGCCTGTCTTTTCTCGTTCCTTTGCCTCCAGCTCAGAAAGCCAGGATTTTCCATCCGTCTTTGCTTTTCTCAAGCGGTCGATCTCCTGAAAATAGCCTTCCTTGATGATTCCGCCATCCTTGATGGCAATCGGCGGATCGTCCACGATGGATTTCTCGATAAGCTGGCAAATATCGGAAAGCTCGTCCATATCCCGGTAAATTTCCTGGATCAGCGGGCTCTGAAAAGAACTCAGCAAGTATTTGATGGGAGGGATCATGGACAGAGAGGTCTTAAATGCCACCAGATCCCTGGGATTCGCCGACTTGTAGCTGATCTTGCTGATCAGCCGCTCCAGGTCGTAGATCGGATTTAAGTATTCCCGAAGTTCTTCCCGGCTGATGGCATTCTCATTCAGCTCCTGGATTGCCTCCTGTCTCCGGTTGATTTCACTGATCTCAATGAGAGGCTGCTCCAGAAAGCTTCTAAGAAGCCTTGCTCCCATGGCTGTCTTGGTCTTATCCAGCACCCAGAGGAGACTTCCCCGTTTCATTTTCTCACGAAGCGTCTCCACAAGTTCCAGATTCCGCCGGGTGGAACTGTCGATAATCATATATTTCCCGGTCACATAGGGGATTAAGCGGGTCAGGTTGCTGATCGCCGTCTTCTGCGTCTCCTTCAGATACTGGAGCACCGCTCCGGCTGCAATCACCCCCACATCATAATCCTCAAGCCCCAGCCCGTTCAAGGATTCTGTATGGAACTGCTCCTTCAGCGCCTTCCTGCAAAGCTCATCGTCGAAATACCAGGAATCCAGCGCATAGACCGTGATCCCCAGCCGATGTCTCAAATCCTCAAAGTCCATGCCGCTCACATAGAAGGGCTGGTTGCAGATGATCTCGGAGGGGTTGAACTTGGTAATCTCATCCATCAGCTTTCTGGTGGAATCCAGTTCTGTCACCAGGAAGTCCCCCGTGGAAATATCGGCAATGGAAATCCCGTACCGGTCCGCCACATAGACGATGCACATGATATAGTTGTGTTTCGTCTCATCCAATGCCTGGGTGTCCATATTGGTCCCCGGCGTCACAATGCGGACCACCTCCCTCTTGACCAGCCCTTTGGCGAGCTTCGGATCCTCCACCTGCTCACAGATGGCTACTTTATAGCCTTTGGAAACCAGCCGGGTCAGATAAGAGTCCACAGCGTGGTAAGGGACGCCGCACATGGGCGCCCTTTCTTCCAAACCACAGTCCTTCCCCGTCAAGGTAATTTCCAGTTCCTTGGACGCCGTCAGGGCATCCTCAAAAAACATCTCATAAAAATCGCCCAGCCTGTAAAACAGAATACAGTCCTTGTATTCTTCTTTTGTTTTTACATACTGCTGCATCATAGGTGTCAACTGTCCCAAATTGTTCGTCCTTTCTATCTCCTGCAAAGGGCGCTCGTTCATTCCTTTGGGCGCTCTTACTCGTTCAGCTCCCCGATGTAATAAAAGCCCTTGCTTTCCCTTAAATACACCTTTACCAACGTGCCGATCAGCGATTCGTCCCCTTTGAAATGAACCAGAAGGTTGTTGCTAAGCCTTCCGGTGACGAACCCTTCCTGCTGATGGTTCTTTTCCTCTACCAGGACCTCTACGGTCTGCCCCTGAAGCCTGGAAGACATTTCCTTGGAGATTTCCTGCACTTCCTTTAACAGGCGGTCAAATCGGTCTTTCACCACTTCCTGGGGAATTTGATCTTCCCTTGCCGCAGCCGGAGTCCCGCTGCGTCTGGAATAAATGAAGGTAAACGCACTGTCGTAGCGCACCTTCCTCACCACATCCAAGGTCTCCAGAAAATCCTCTTCCGTCTCCCCCGGATACCCCACGATGATATCCGTCGTCAGGGAAATATCCGGAATGGCGCTCCGAATCTTGTCCACCAGCTTTAAGTAGTGCTCCTTGTCGTATTTTCGGTTCATATCCTTTAACAGGCGGCTGCTACCGGACTGGAGCGGCAGATGGAGATGATGGCAGATCTTTTTGGAATTCTTCATCACCTCAATCAGTTCATCCGAAAGATCCTTGGGGTGGGAGGTCATAAAACGGATCCGCCGGATCCCATCGATCTTTTCCACCTCCTGAAGGAGGGCGGCAAAGGTCATAGGCGTTTCCAGATTCTTCCCATAGGAATTGACATTCTGCCCAAGGAGCATGACCTCCACC
>DVFT01000173.1 GCA_018713105.1 Candidatus Limivivens merdigallinarum
TATATAACAGTTGACAATAGTTATAATCTGTTATATACTGTTTGCATCAGAGAGGAGATACAAATGAAGATTATAATCAATCACTCATCGATGGTACCGATTTATGAGCAGCTCATAGACCAGATAAAAACTATGATTTTAAACGAAGAATTAAAGGAGAATGATGCATTGCCCTCTGTCCGGGCTTTGGCAAAGGAATTGAAGATCAGCGCCCTGACCGTAAAGAAAGCCTACGATAATCTGGAGGAAGATGGTTTTACGGTCACGGTTCACGGGAAGGGAACCTATGTGGCGCAAGCCAACAAAGAGGCTCAGAGAGAAGCCCAGCAGAGGGAAGTGGAGGAGGATCTGGAAGCCGCCGTATCGAAAGCCAGGAGGTACGGGATGGAAGATGGAGAGATCCGCGAATTGTTTGCATTGATCATGGAGGAGTAAGCTATGCTGCAGGTAAAGAATTTGAAGAAAACCTATGGAGCGTTTTCCCTGGATGTCTCCCTGGAGGTACAGGAAGGCTCCATCACCGGTCTCATCGGACAGAACGGGGTGGGAAAAAGTACGATTTTCAAGGCGATCCTTGGGCTGATCGCAAGAGAGGGAGGAACGATCCGGCTGTTTGGGAAGGAGACAAAGAATTTTGACAGAGAGGACAAGGAAAGGCTTGGGGTGGTTCTCCCGGATTCCGGGTTCAGCAGCTATCTGACCATACAGGATATCATTCCGATCCTTGCCAGTCTGTATCCCAGGTTTGAAGAAAAACGCTTCCTGGAAAAATGCAGGAGCTTTCAGCTCCCGCTGGATAAGAAGATCAAAGAATTTTCCACGGGAATGAAAGGAAAGTTAAAAATCCTGGCTGCGATTTCCCATAGGGCGGATTTTCTGTTCCTGGATGAACCCACGGCAGGGCTGGATGTGACGGCGAGGGATGAACTTTTGGATATCTTGCGGGAATATATGGAAGAGAAAGAGAACCGTTCCATCCTCATCAGCTCCCATATCTCCACAGACCTGGAAGGCTTATGCGATGACCTGTATATGATACAGGACGGAAGGATCGTACTCCACGAGGATACGGACGTCTTGCTGGGAGACTATGCACTGCTGAAGGTGACAGAGGAGCAGTACCGCACCCTGGAAAAGCGATATCTGCAAAAAAAGATGAAGCAGTCCTATGGATACAGCTGCCTGACCAGCCAGAAGCAATTTTATCTGGAAAATTATCCGGGGATTACCGTGGAGAACGGCTCCATTGACGAAGTGATCACCATGCTTGTGAAAGGAGAATCCATATGAAAGGGTTTATGATCAAGGATTTCAAATTGATGAAGAATCAGGGAAAGCTGATGCTGGTCTTTTGTTTTCTGGTGTTCCTGTTTGTGGTCACCGGAATCTCGGATGCCTCATTTCTGGTATCAGCCCTGCCCTTTGTGATTTCCATCTTTGCCATGACCACGTTGAGCTACGATGACCTGGACAACGGGATGGCGTTCCTGATGACACTTCCGATCACCCGGAAAGAGTATGTCAAAGGGAAATATTTGATAGCGGTACTGGTGGGAGGAGGCGTCTGGCTTCTCTGTGCCATTTTGGGAATGGGATACGAGAGGGTCAGCAATCCGGGAGGGGATCTTTTGGAATTGTTTGGTCTTTGCCTGGGGAGCGGTCTGTTCCTATCCCTGTTCCTGGGGATGATGATTCCGATCCAGGTGAAGTTCGGAAGCGAGAAAGGAAGGGTTGTCCTCTACGGAAGCTTTTGTCTCCTGATTGGTCTGGTGTATGTGGGGAGTCGGCTTCTTTCGGATCTTTCGGTAGATCTTCAAGGGGTCTATGCTTTCCTAAACACAATTCCCGACTGGGCATGGTTTTTGGCGCTGGCAGCAGCGATTATCCTGATTTTCTGCATTTCCTATTGGATCTGCGTGAGAATTATGGAAAAGAAGGAATTCTAAAGGAACAGGCGGAATCCTCCTCCTTTTCTCCAGTTTCGTCCCATTGAACAATGAGGAAGCCTTTGCTATACTGAGTTTAAATGGATGATTTAAGACGAATCAGAGAAAAGGAGGATTTTTTATGGAGCTTTTTGCTGTTTTCGAAGAGGCATGTGAAAAGGTACGGCAGGCAGGGCAGAAAATCCGCCATGCGGACCCCAAAGACGGTATGAAGGAAAAGGAAGGAGCCTTCAATTTTGTGACGAAGTACGATACCATGGTGCAGGAGTTTCTGATCCGTGAGCTTGGCGCTCTCCTTCCGGAGGCAGGCTTTGTGGGGGAAGAAGGAGACTGCAAGAAGGAGAAGCTGTCAGAAGGATACGTGTTTATCATCGATCCCATTGACGGCACCACGAATTTTATCTGCGGCTTTCCCTGCAGCGCCATCAGCGTTGCGCTGGCAGTTCAGGGAGAGGTGCAGTTTGGAATCGTCTACAACCCCTTCCGCGAAGAACTCTTCTCTGCCTTCCGGGGAAAAGGAGCCTTCCTCAATGGAAAACGGCTGACACTTTCGGAAACGAAGCTGGAGGACGGGGTAGCTTGCATGGATATCTCGCCCTACAATTTCGAACTCCGGGACCAGGCGATGGAAATGGCAAAAAAGATTTCCTATCACTGCATGGATCTGAGGGATATCGGCTCTGCGGCGCTCAGCATCTGCTACATTGCAGCAGGAAGATGCAACGCCTATTATTCCCTGAAGCTATGTGTCTGGGACTATGCAGCGGCGGCGCTGGTGCTGGAGGAAGCAGGCGGCAGGATTCTGAAAAAAGATGGAGAACGGCTTCGTCTGGAAACCGGAGTCGCTGTACTAGCAGGGGCAAAAGGGGTACTGGAGAAGGTGCTGGAGGTGCTTGGAGAGTAAAGAAAAGGTCCTTGACATCAGAGACAAGGATAAAAGGAGGACCAGGAGACGTCATAAGATGTCTTTCCTGGTCCTTTCCGTTTAGATATGGTTCAAGATATGGTTGGCGGGCAGATGCTTTCCGTTTTTCAATTCCATGGGCTTAAACTCTGTTATTTTTCGGAAAAGCTTGCTGAAACTACGGCGTGATAAACTAAGGGGGCTGGAAGCACTCATACTTACTTTCAGCCCAATTAAGATCTACATCTAGGAACAAACGTTACTTAGCCCCTGATTCATCCATAACGGTGACAATTACACGTTGATAGCGCGTAATCGGAAGCTTATAGTCATCTTGAGCTTCGAAGATAATATGGATTGTATCGCCAGACTTAGCATCATCAGGTACTACAAAGGATATCTGACCATTTTCACCTTCTGTAATTTCTACATCACCACCATAGGTATCAGCATCACCATACTGCCATGAGGTTACAGATACGTTATCCCCATCTGGATCATAGGTTTTAGGGGTTAAAGTGATAGTGCCGCCCTTTGCTGCGGTCAAATCAATGCCCTCCTCGATCTGGATAACTGGTTCATGATTTGCTTCTTCATAGGATGCAGTACACCATTCCATACGGGCAGCAAACTCATTCTGGAAGTCATCGATCCAACGGTATACAGGTTTGTAGCGATCCCCATCATCGGAAGCTTCACTCCATAAACCACCTACCAAGGTACCGTTTGTGTAAATACCTTTACCACTTTGGCTGGGGAATACTTTGTCAAAACGCCCAGCCCAACCTCCATAGGTAGGATCTTCGTAAGAACGGAGACCATTGTCTAAAATATAAAAGAAATTAGGCGTGTCGCCTTCTGACAAGAAATTCAATCCAGTATGTCCCATGGACTCAGCTTCAGGCGAATTTAAGTTATTGTAATAAATTTCAGCTAATGGATTTTTATCATTAGCAATATTTTCATCCATAAAGTCTTCTTCAAAATATTTTTGATATTCTTCAGGAATCAAATTTTTCCATGGATATCCAAATGCCCAAAACTGATCATAAGAGACAATAATAGGAATGTCAGGCCAGTTAGGCAGGATGTAATCATTCAAAGTATTATCCTGATCAAGATCAATCCAGATCTGTATTTTACTGCATACCTTATTGTAAACATCCTCCCACTGATCTGTATCTTTATATTCTTCCTCAATAGAGCGCAATGCAGCCGCAATAGTATTGGTTCCACCCCATACCTGAAGGAAAAGGAGATCATCCCTATCATCCATAATACAATCTTTGATCAAAAGAGATCCGTCCGTGTCGGTATCCATCTCCCCGTACCAAGTCGCTGGCGCGACGGCTAGCACCAGGTACATGTT
>DVFT01000174.1 GCA_018713105.1 Candidatus Limivivens merdigallinarum
AGGCAGAAGAACTACCATCCAAACAAGAAAAAGTGCAATTCCGGGGGTAGAGAAACCGGGAGGAATACGATTCAAATGAAGAAAAGTGTAATCTGGGGGTAGAGAAGGCAGAAATACTACCATTCAAATGAGAAAAAGAGTAATTTCGGGGGTAGAGAAGGCAGAAGAACTACCATCCAGACAAGAAAAAGTGTAATTCCGGGGGTAGTCCCCCGGAAGCAATACCATTAAAGCAGATCTTGATAGAGGACCAGTCCGATGTCAAACGATCTATATTAATCAGGATACAATCCAGTGAAGTTTCCAGGTTTCAAAAGCCCAGAAATTTCACTGGATTGTATTTTTAGGGAATAGGACAGGATTCTAGCACCACTGTTACTACAGAGATTGCAGAAATTTCTGCATATTTCTACAGATGATAGGATTCCGCATTGATCACCTTTGAGGAAGCGATCTGCTTCAGCAGATCAAGAAAATGCCCTCCGCCTTGGGAAGATTCCTCGGTGCCGTCACTGATGGAGGCGACGTTCTTGCTGACTGCCTGGAGGGCAGAGGTTTGGGCGGGACTGCATTTGATCCGGGCGCAGTTCTGGATGGAAAGGCGTTCCAGGATCAGTTCCGGGGGTACGTCCTCAAGCAGTCTGACGCAGACGGAATTGCAGATCTCCACGCCGCCTGGGGATTGCATGAGCAGATCGGCATCCACCGTGACATTTGGAATATTTTCGATCTGTCTGTCCTTGGAGAAAACCAGTTTTTGGAAGGAGGCATCGATCTTCTGGAAGCTGTCCATCTGGGCAGGAGCCAGGGAGACCGTTCCGGTCACCTTGAGAGCCTGGATTTGGGAGATCAGATCGGAAGAGGCGCCCTTCAGTCTAAGATTCCCATCCACATACAGCCTGGCGTCATATTTTTTAACCAAGGAATCTGTCAGGGAGACGTTTCCTTCCACATAGGAGTATCCCTCCGGGATGACCTGAAACTTCACGGTTTCGTCAAACAGTTCAAGCAGATGAGGAATCATAGGTTCCAGCGCCAGAACGTTTTTTGTGGAAAAACGCACCTGCTTTTTGGCAAGAGTAGCTGCATCCAGGTCAGGATCCAGAAATTTCACGGTCTCCCGGACAAAGTATCTTCCATGTTCCCGGGCGCGGGCGGGGAAGTATTTGTCCACGGAGAAAACATCGGAAAGTTCTGTAAAGCCTTCCGGAATTGAGATGATCTCTCCGTCTGCAAAAATATTCGCAAGATAAGGAGCCATGCTTGCGGGGGTCCGGACATCTCCATTGACATAGATGCGGCATCCGCTTTCCAGAAGCTTTTCACAGCCGGGACGGAGGGAAAGATTGCCGTTGACGCACAGGAAGGCATCTTCGGTCAGGGAAAGAGTTCCATCCAGCTGATAATCTCCGTTCAGGATGCGAAAGGAGGTACCCGGTGGAAGCTCCAGGGTGCGCTCTGTATTGACCTGGATGGGGAGACGGTTTAAGATCCCTTTGCTGGTTTCATTGACCAGGACGATTTCTGCGTTGAGCAGGATGCGTTCATAATCCAGATAGTCTTCTTCACGCATGTTTCTGGCGTCACAGATTTCACAGTTAATGATGAGATTTTTTTTCATAGCCAAACTTCTCCTTTCTTAAGACCATAGCTTCCGCAGCCGTTTCCGTGCCGAGGATAGCCTGGAGCGGACCGTGCCGGGCGGGAGGTCAAACATTTTGGCGATCTCCGTGGAATGGTAGCCCTCCAGATACCGCAGGATGAACAAAACCTTCTCTTCATCCGGGAGGAGGTTCAGCATCTCCAGGCAGTCAATCTCCGAATAGGCAGTGTCTTCCTCCTGGGTCTCGGGCGGGGCGTCTGTACAGGCTTCAAAAGCGCTGCGGCGGATATAGTCGATATACAGATTTTGAAGAGTCCGGTAAAGCCAGGCACGCTGCTGTCTGGGTTCCAAAGTCTTGAGGAGGTCATTGCTTTTGAGGGCACGGAGATAGGTTTCCTGGACCAGATCGTCGGACAGGGCAGTACTTTGTGTCTTTTTCCGGCACCAGGAGATCAGCTCCTGGTGAAATTGTTTGTAGAGGCTTTCGATCACGGCGGCTCCTTTTTGCAGCAGGGCAGCTGCTTTTTTTCGGTTTCGTGTTCTCCTTACATTATATAAGACGGATGGAAAAGAGAAAGTGTTGAAAGAAAAAGAAAGGTATTTTATAATTTGTCTAAGAGACAAATCTGCGGATTCCCAATGTTGATAGAATGGTGGAACTGCATGGCAGTGGGGCAATCCGCAGATAGCGGTACAGGAAAGGAGGGGGAAAAGAATGGTCCTGAATGAGATTCAGAAACTGCCGAAAGTCGAGCTGCACTGCCATCTGGATGGTTCCCTGCCTGTGGAAACGGTGCGGGCGCTGGCAGGAGATGACGGGATTTGTAAGGAGCAGCTCTGCGTTTCGGGAGAATGCAGAAGTTTGAAGGAATATCTGGAAAAGTTTGATCTTCCGCTGAAGTACCTCCAGCGAAGAGAACAGCTTGAGAAGGCGGCGGAGGATCTGGTGCTTGCCTTGAAGGAGGACGGCGTGATCTATGGGGAGATCCGGTTTGCTCCCATGCTGTCAGTGGCGGAGGGGCTAAGCCCCGGGGAGGTCGTGGACAGTGTACTGACAGGTTTGAAACGGGGAGAAAAAAAGACGGGGATCCGAACCCAGGCGATCCTATGTGCCATGCGAAACCATACGGAGGAACAAAATGAAGCGGTCCTTTGCGGGGCGCTGGAGCGGCTGGGGGATGGAGTATGCGCCATAGATCTGGCAGGAGACGAGGCGGCGTATCCGAACCGGAATTTCCAGTGGCTGTTTCAAAAGGCAAAGAAAAGCAGCATCCCCTTTACCATCCATTCCGGAGAGTGCGGAAGCGTAGAAAATATCCGGGAAGCAGTACAGTGGAAAGCCGGGAGGATCGGGCATGGAATCGCGCTGATGCAGGATGAAGCGCTGACTGCAAAGATCATAGATGCCGGGATTGGCGTGGAGATGTGCCCTACCAGCAACCTGCAGACGAAGGCGGTGAAAAACATGGAGGAATATCCCTTTTGGCGTTTCCTTGAGAAGGGCGTGAAGGTGAGCGTCAATACGGACAACCGCACGGTCAGCGATACCACCTTGAGCCGGGAACTGGAGCGGCTGCTTAAGGTTTATGTGCCGGGCACACTGCCGCCAAAAGAGCGGGAGGCAATGGAACGGAGGCTGATCACAACCGTGATGCGAAATGCAGTGGAGACGGCGTTTGCGGGGGAGGATGTGAAAGAAAGATTGTTAAGAGAGGTGTGTAGATATGACGAATAAAGAAGTTTTGCAGATTGCGCTGGAGCAGTCGGCATTGGATTTAAACTGTGCTCCAGGAGATTTCCTGAAGGACGGCAATGTGGTGGTCAGCTCCGTCATCGGAGAGCAGGCAAGGAAATACTACCGGGAACCGGTGACGGCGAACCTGGTCACCTACGGGAACAACATCGTGGCTTCCGTCAAGGAGGAGGTTCGGGAGATTGTGGAAGAATACATCCGGACCTTTGAATTTTATCATTGTTTCGAGACGCCCAATATGCACTGGCTGAGTGACCGGCTTCTGCCCCTGGGGCACAGGGTGTGCTTTATGGCGGAATATTATCTGCCGGATGTAGAGAATCTGCCGGAGAGATCCTGCGGGTATGAGCTCCGCCTGCTGGGGCCGGAAGAGTTTCAGGGGCTGTACCGGGAAGAGTGGAGCAATGCGTTGTGCAAGGATCGGAAGGAGCTGGACGTCTGCGGAGTGGGAGCCTATGACGGAGAAACACTGATCGGTATGGCAGGCGCTTCCGCGGACTGCGCTTCCATGTGGCAGATCGGAGTGGACGTGCTGCCGGCATACCGAAGGAGGGGGATAGCCTCTGCGATGACTGTCAGGCTGGCGCGCGAGATCCTAAAACGGGGAAAGGTGCCCTTCTACTGCTCCGCTTGGTCCAACATCCGTTCAGTGAGGAATGCGGTAAAGAGCGGATTTCTGCCTGCATGGGTGGAATTAACAGTAAAACCCATCGATTTTGTGGAAAAAATGAATCGGACAGAGCCTTCCGGTGGATAAAAGGATTGATTAGGCAGAGGAATCATTAGATGATTCCAAAAATCGCCCAGGGAAGAACGAAGAATCAGGAAAGGAGAGAAAAATGGCTGACTTAAAGATAGCGCTTTTACAAATTGCTCCAGCCGGCTCCTTGAAGAACAATCAGGAAAAAGGAATGGCAGCCTGCAGGAGAGCGAAAGAAATGGGGGCGGATATCGCGCTTTTTCCGGAAATGTGGAGCAATGGATATGGAATTTACAGCCGTCCGGTGGAAGAATGGACGGCAGAGGCAGTGCCCGTCCAGGGAGAGTTTGTCCGTGCCTTCGGGAAGCTTGCAGAGGAACTTCAGATGGCAATTGGAATTACGCTTTTGGAGAAAGTTGAAACGGGACCAAGGAATACGCTGGTTCTCTTTGACCGGTTCGGGAAACAGGTGTTTACCTATGCAAAGATCCATACCTGTGATTTTGACGTGGAACGGAATCTGACGCCGGGAGAGGAGTTCTGTGTGGAAGAGTTGGATACAGCCTGCGGTATGGTGAAGGTAGGCAGCATGATCTGCTATGACCGGGAATTCCCGGAGAGCGCCAGGATTCTGATGCTGAAGGGAGCGGAGCTGATCCTGGTTCCCAACGCCTGCCCCATGGAGATCAACCGCCTCTCCCAGCTCCGCGCCAGGGCGTTTGAAAACATGACGGCGATCGCTACCTGCAATTATCCGGCATCGGTGCCGGACTGCAACGGCGGCTCCAGTGTCTTTGACGGGATGGCATACCTGCCGGAGATGGAAACCTCCAGGGATACCTGTATCCTAATGGCAGGGAAGGAGGAAGGGATTTTTCTGGCAGCGCTGGATCTTGGGAAGCTGCGGGAATACCGGAGGACGGAGATGATGGGGAATACGTTCCGGAGACCGGATCTTTATGGGATGCTGGTGAAGGAAGGGGTAGAAGAACCCTTTATACGGGATGGGTATCGCGGGAAAAAGGAAAGGATTCCGGGGATTTAATTAAAGCCCCGGAATCCTTTTCCAATGATCTCGCTGCTGTTGGTGATCATCATAAAGGCAGTCGGCTCATGGAACCGGATGTAATTCCGGAGCTGCACAGCCTGGCTGCGCTTCATGACGGTCATGATCACGTATTTGTCCTTGTGGGTGAAGGAGCCTTCTGCCGAGAAGACGGTGGCGCTGCGGCGGAGCTCCTTGTGGATAAAGTCGCAGATCGGCTGCGGATCGTTGCAGACGATGGTGAAATATTTGCACAGGTTAATGTTCTCGATGACACCGTCGATGACGAGGGATTTTGCCATCAGTCCGGTGAAGGAGAAAAGACCTGTGGTGGGGTCGAAGACAAAGCAGGCGGCTATGGTGATGAGGAGATCCACGCAGAACAGGGCGGTGCCGATGTTGATGGGAGTGTATTTCTTCAGGATCATAGCAAGGATATCGGTGCCGCCGCCGGAGGCTCCCACGTTAAAGAGGATCGCGGAGGCGAAGGCGGGGAGGAAGATCGCGAAGATCAGCTCCAGAACCGGCTGATTGGTGAGCGGGGCGCTCATGGGAAAGAGCTTTTCCAGGACGCTTAACCCCACGGACATCAGGACGCTGACGTAGACCGTCATGATACCGAAGCTTTTGCCAAGGAAGAGAAAGCCCAAGACCAAGAGAGCCATGTTCAGGATAAAGGTCCAGGTGCTGGCGGAAAAAAGGGATAGTTTGGCGAGCAGGACTGCGATGCCTGTGACGCCTCCAAAGGAAAAGTTGTTGGGAAATTTGAATACATAGATTCCAACTACCATGATCAGTGTAGCGACCGTGATCAAACCGTACTGGATGCAGGTACGTCGAAGTTTAGAACCAAATTCCATGATCTTGACCTCCTAGTGTCATTCGTAATGAATTACCTGGAGGTATTATAATATATTTTTTATTAAAAATCTATAAAAAAAGCAGAACGCTTTTCAAACACCTATTTTTATGATATGATATGGCAGTAAAAGGAAATCAGCAACGCAGAGTGAACAGTCATCCTGCGTCATTATACTGAAAGTGAAAGAGACAGTACCTTAGGGAATAGAAAAATGAGGAGGATCGGTGATGAATATTACAAAATTGACCGATAGTATTTATTACGTAGGAGCCGTGGATTGGAATATCCGGAGCTTTCATGGATATTCTACAAACAGTGGGGCAACCTATAATGCATATTTGATCGTGGATGAAAAGATCGCCCTGATTGATACGGTCAAGGCTCCTTTTGCGGAGGAACTTCTGGATCGTATCGCTGAGATCGTGGATCCGGCGAAGATTGATTATGTGGTATCCAATCATGTGGAGATGGATCATTCCGGAGCTCTCCCCGAGGTTATGAAGGCGGCGAAGAACGCTAAAGTCGTGACCTCTGCACCCAATGGAGTGAAAGGGCTGACCGCCCATTATGGAGAGTACGATTACCTTCCGGTAAAAGCAGGAGATACCTTGTCGCTGGGCAAGCACACGCTGACCTTTGTGGCGACTCCCATGGTGCACTGGCCGGACAATATGGTAACCTACTGCCCGGAAGAGAAGATCCTGTTCTCAAACGATGCTTTCGGACAGCATTTTGCTTCCAACAAGCACTTTGACACGGAGGTGGATCTGGCACATGTGTTCAAGGAAGCGGAGAAATATTATGCGAATATCGTCATGCCCTACGGCATGCAGACCAGAAAAGCGCTGGAGATCGTAAAGACCCTGGATCTTGAGATGATTGCACCCAGCCACGGTGTGATCTGGACCGAACATATTCCGGATATTCTGGAGAAATATGAGTATTTCACCAACGACCAGAGCGTGAGCCGCGCCTGCATCGTATACGATTCTATGTGGCATTCCACAGAAAAGATGGCACACGCCATCCTGGAGGGATTTTCCAAAAAGGGAGTGCCGGCAAAGCTGTATGACCTGAAGGTGGAGCATATCTCAGATATTATGACCGATGTGCTGAAAGCAGAATACATCGTGGTGGGTTCCCCCACACTGAATAACAATATGATGCCGACCGTGGCGAGCTTCCTCTGCTATATGAAGGGGCTCTCGCCGAAGAACAAGAAAGGCTTTGGTTTCGGCTCCTACGGATGGGGCGGCCAGAGCGCAGGGCAGATCCAGAATATACTGAAGGACTGTGGATTCGAGCTGATCCACGAACCGGTGAAGATGGCGTATATCCCTTCCAAGGAAGCTTTGAAAAACCTGGAAGATGAGGTGGCTGCTTTATAAAAGACGAACGTCTTCGTTCAGAGCCGATCTGGAACCCATGAACGGAACGCAGATTAGAAAAGGAGACAGATACATGGTAACATTAGAGAAAATCGCCTGGACGTCCCCCGACGGAGATTCCATCCTGAAGGGGATTGACCTGACTGTAAAGACCGGAAAACTCACGGTAGTGACCGGACCAAACGGCGGAGGGAAAACCTCTCTGGCGAAGATCATGTCAGGTTTGGTGAAGCCTGACAGCGGGAGAATCCTGCTGGACGGGGAGGACATCACAGATCTTTCCATCACAGAGAGAGCAAAGAAAGGCGTTGCCTATGCCTTTCAGCAGCCGGTACGTTTCAAGGGGCTGACCGTCAGGGATCTTCTGGAACTTGCAGCCGGGGAGAAGCTTGCGGAGGAGCGCATGTGTACGCTGCTTGGACAGGTAGGTTTATGCGCGCGGGACTATATTGACCGGGAAGTTAATGCCAGCCTGTCAGGCGGAGAGATCAAGAGGGTGGAGATTGCCACCGTCCTGGCGAGAAAACATATGAAGCTGACAATTTTTGACGAACCGGAAGCGGGGATCGACCTGTGGAGCTTTGCAGGACTGATCGACGCTTTCCAGGAGCTGAAGGAGAAGGCGGAAGGAGCGCTTTTGATCATTTCCCATCAGGAGAGGATTCTGGATATTGCAGATGAGATCGTAGTGATTGCAAATGGGAAGGTACGGGTGTCCGGGCATAAGGAGGTCATCCTCCCGATGCTTTTGGCAGATGAGAAATCCGGAAGCTGCCCGCTGGGAAAGGAGATGAAGCGCTGATGAATGAGATTACAGAAGAATTTTTGAAGCTGGTAGCGGACTATCAAGAGAAATTCAAAGGGGCATTCAGCATCCGCGAGAACGGACAGTGTATCGGCTTCCAGTCAACGGAAAATATCCGCATCGAGCCAAAGGAGAATGGTCAGGGAATTGATATCTACATCAGCTCCAACACCAAGGGGGAGACCGTGAATATTCCCGCCTGCGTGACCCACGGCAATGTCAACGATGTGGTTTACAATGATTTCCATGTAGAGGATGGCGCCGATGTCATCATCGTGGCAGGCTGCGGCGTCCACGCGGACAACGAGGGGGAAGCCATCCACAACGGCATCCATAGATTTTTTCTTGGGAAAGGCTCCCATGTGCTCTACAAGGAGAAGCATGTGGGAACCGGCACCGAAGGGAACAAGCGGATCGATCCGGTGACCTCCATCGTGCAGGAGGCGGACTCCGTCATGGAGATGGATACGCTTCAGATCAGCGGTGTCGATCACACTCTGAGAAAAACAGATGCGGTTTTAAAGGAACGGGCAAAGCTGATCATCCATGAGAGGATCCTGACAGACGGGAAGGAAGAAGCAAACACTGATTTCAAGGTGGATCTGGTGGGAGAGGATTCCGGCGTAGACTTGATCTCCCGTTCCGTGGCAAAGGATCATTCCAAGCAGCATTACCGCTCTGTGATCAGCGGAAATACCCGCTGCACCGGGCATTCGGAATGCGATGCGATCCTGGTAGGAAATGGAGCGGTCAGTGCGGCTCCGGAGCTGTTTGCGGGTGATATTGATGCGGCGCTGATCCATGAGGCTGCCATCGGAAAGATCGCCGGGGAACAGATTTTAAAGCTTTGTACCTTAGGGCTTACTGAGGAAGAAGCGGAAGCGAAGATTATCGAAGGTTTTTTGAAGGGCTGATGTGACAGCAAAGGGAGTGGGGAAGAATGAAGCAGATTGAAAAGATCGTATCCCTGCAGAGAAAATTTTTTGAGACAGGGACTACACTGGATTACGAGTACAGGCTGATGCAGCTGAAAAAGCTTAAGAGCGCCGTGCGCAAGTATACCAAGGAGCTCACCAAAGCGCTGAAAGAAGATTTGAACAAGGCGGATTTCGAGGGTTATGCCACGGAGATCGGCTTGGTTCTGGAGGAGATTTCCTATGCCATCCGACATCTCAAGCGTTTTATGAGACCAAAGGTGGTTCCAACCTCGATTGTGAATTTTCCGTCGGTCAGCCGGATCTATAAGGATCCTTACGGGGTTGCCCTCGTCATGTCGCCATGGAACTATCCCATCCTTCTGACGTTGGATCCGCTGATCGGGGCGATTGAAGGCGGAAACTGCTGCGTAGTGAAACCCTCTGCCTATTCACCGGCGACCTCAGCAGTGATGAAGCGGATGCTGGAAGAAATCTATCCCGAGCACTATGTGACGGTGATTGAAGGGGGCAGGGAAGAAAACCAGGAGCTTTTGAAACAGCATTTTGACTTTATTTTCTTCACCGGCAGCGTCAGCGTGGGAAAGACGGTTCAGGAGGCAGCGTCCCATCATCTCACGCCAGTGTGCCTGGAGCTGGGAGGAAAAAGCCCCTGCATCGTAGACGAAACGGCAAACCTGAAGCTGGCGGCAAAACGGATCGCCTGGGGGAAATTTTTGAATGCGGGGCAGACCTGCGTGGCGCCGGATTATGTGCTGGTACAGGAGTCGGTGAAGGACAAGCTGGTGGAATATCTTTGCCTCTATATTAAGAGGATGTACGGGAGCAAGCTGACGGAAAGCTTTCCGAAGATCATCAATGAAAAGCATTTCCGGCGGGTTCTTTCCCTGATGGAAGGGGAAACAAAAGCCATTGGCGGAGATTATGACAGCGAGACGCTTCAGATTGCCCCCACCGTGCTGGATCAGGCGACCTGGAGCAGCGCATCCATGCAGGAGGAAATCTTCGGACCAGTGCTTCCCATCCTCGCCTACAAAAACTTCAAGGATATGGTGCAGGAAGGCAAGCAAAAGCCCAAGCCTCTGGCGGCATATCTGTTCACCACCAACAGCAATCATGAGAAGTATTTCCTGAAGCACTATCAGAGCGGCGGCGCCTGCATCAATGATACGGTGATGCACCTGGCAAGCACCGCGATGCCCTTCGGCGGCGTAGGAAACAGCGGGATGGGCGGTTATCACGGCAAATACAGCTTTGACACCTTCACCCACGAAAGAAGCGTGCTGAAAAAATCCGTCCTGGTGGATGTGCCGCTTCGGTATGCCCCCTATAAAAAATGGGCATATCCGGTTTTAAAAATGCTTCTTCGTTAGAAAAATCGCTGAAATTTGCCCTCCGCTTTCAAAAAAACTTGACGAAAGTACTTTACCGTACTAAAATATTACCTAATGAGCACAAAATACAAACAACTGTCTTTCTGAAAAAGACAAATGAAAGAGGAGGACAATTATGAAGCCATACAAGGAATGGACCAGAGAAGAGCTTCTTCTGGAAAAAGCAGCTCTGGAAGAGAAGTTTAACGATGCGAAAGGAAAAGGGCTGAAGCTGGATATGTCCCGCGGTAAGCCATCAGCGGCACAGTTGGATCTGGCGATGGGCATGATGGATGTGCTGAACAGTGAGACAGATTTGAAATGCTCCACAGGAGTGGACTGCAGAAACTATGGTGTCCTGGATGGAATTCCTGAAGCAAAGGAACTTTTGGCGGATATGACAGAGGTGTCCCCTGACAATATCATTATCTATGGAAACTCCAGCCTGAATATCATGTTTGATACGGTGGCTCGTTCCATGACCCATGGGGTGTGCGGCAGCACGCCGTGGTGCAAGCTGGACGAGGTGAAATTCCTCTGCCCGGTTCCAGGATATGACCGTCATTTCCTGATCACAGAATATTTCGGGATCAAGATGATCAATATCCCCATGACACCGACGGGACCGGATATGGATCTGGTGGAAGAGTACGTCAACAACGATCCGACGGTTAAGGGGATCTGGTGCGTTCCGAAGTATTCCAATCCTCAGGGTATTACCTATTCTGATGAAACAGTCCTCCGTTTTGCACGGCTGAAACCGGCGGCAGAAGATTTCCGTATTTACTGGGACAATGCCTACGGGATCCATCACCTCTATGAGGACAAGCAGGACAACCTGATTGAGATTCTCATGGCGTGCAAGCAGGAAGGAAACCCGGATATGGTATTCAAATTCTGCTCCACCTCCAAGGTGAGTTTCCCTGGTTCCGGCGTGGCAGCTATCGGCGCTTCCAAGAAGAATATCGAGTATATCAAGAAAGCGCTGACTATCCAGACCATTGGCCATGATAAGCTGAATCAGCTTCGCCATGTCCGTTTCTTCCACGACATTCATGGTATGGTGATGCATATGAGAAAGCATGCGGACATCCTTCGTCCTAAATTCGAGACGGTACTGAACGGTCTGAAGAACGAATTGGGCGGCCTGGAGATCGGTTCCTGGATCGAACCGAGAGGAGGATATTTCATCTCCTTTGATTCACTGCCGGGCTGTGCCAAAGCGATCGTGGCAAAGGCGAAAGAGGCAGGACTGGTGATGACCCCGGCTGGCGCGACCTTCCCCTACGGAAAGGACCCCAATGACAGCAATATCCGTATTGCGCCCTCCTATCCCACACCGGAAGAGCTTAAACTGGCAGTGGAGATCTTTGTGTTGTGCGTGAAGCTGGTCAGCATTGATAAGATTTTGGAGACAAAAGAATAAAAAGGGAAAAGGATCTCTGGCATACTTCTGCGGAGATCTTTTTTTGTGTGGGAAGCTTAGAACGGGGATACCGTATTTGCATAGAACCTTATGTCTTTAAAGAACATTTAACCTAAAGGAGGTGTTTGTTTTAAAAAAGGTCTGTTAATATGGGGTAGACAAACAGGAAAGGAGAAATTAGAAACGTGAAAAGAAAGTATATTTGTGCGATGGGAGCAGTTATGGGAGCGGTGATCCTTGGAGGAACCTGTTTTGGAATGGAAACCGTATCTGCGGCAGAGACAAAGGATAGAGTGGATATTCAGATTTTAGCCACCAGTGATCTCCATGGAAAATTTGATCCATATGATTATG
>DVFT01000175.1 GCA_018713105.1 Candidatus Limivivens merdigallinarum
TTCTATTATCCGAATTGGTTGCTATGGATCTGGATGCGAATCTTCTGGGAGTTTTGACCGAATTGATCACTGCCTGACCGGTCTTTCTCGAAAGATCCTTACGATTTCCGGACAGTATAATGGCTGCGGCATCCACTCAACTCATATGCCGCAGCCAATTGTGTTCCCTATGCTTTTTTATTCGTTCTTCTGTTCCAGAGCGGGCTGCTCTTCGTTCTCCGATCTGCTCCCGTCCAGCTCGAACCAGAATTCCACGCCGTTCTCGAAATTCTTCACACCGCACTTCTGGTGGAAAGAATCCATGATTGCTTTCACAATGGAGAGACCGATACCGCTTCCGCCATATTCCCTGGTCCTTGCCTTATCCACTTTATAGAATTTGATCCAGATCTTATCCAGATCCTCCTCGGGAATCGGCGTACCGGTATTGAACACCGTCGTTCTTATGACATCTCCCTGTCGGATGATCTTGACATCCACCACTTTATCGCCGTCCACATGATTTAAGGCATTGCTGATATAATTAGTCACCACCTCTTCTACCTTAAATTCATCTGCCCAGACATAGACGGGCTCCTCTTGATGGAAGAAGATCTTTGCCTCCTTCTGTTGCGCCAGGATGGACGCGGACTGAATGACGCCCTGAATCAGGTTTGTCAGATCAAAACGCTCCATGGTCACCGTATCATTTCCGAATTCCAGCTGATTTAGAGTGAGAAGCTTTTTGACCATCTGGTTCATTTTGGAGGATTCGTCCATAATGACATCACAGTAAAATTCCCGGCTTTCTGGATCGTCGTTGATACATTCCTTCAGACCTTCCGCATATCCCTGAATGAGGGCGATGGGCGTTTTCAGCTCATGGGAGACGTTTGAAAGGAAATCCCTTCGCATCTCGTCAATCTTTTCCTTCTTCTCAATATCCTGTTTCAGCTCGTTGTTCGCCGTTTTCAGTTCAGAGATCACCGTCTCCAGCGTATCTGACATCCGGTTGAAATGCTCTCCCAAAAGACCGATCTCATCCGTTCCTCCACGGGTATATTTCGCATCGAAATCCAAATTTGCCATCCGCTGGGACAGTTCAGTCAGATCGCGGATGGGATGGATGATCTGTTTGGACAGCCACAAAGACAGGAAAACTCCCAAAACAATTCCCGCCAGCGCCACAATGCTGAAAAATTCATTGGAAATACGCACGCTCTCCGTGATGCTTTCCACCGGAATCCGAAGCAGGAAATACTGTGTGTCACTTAAACTTCCCCACATCTCCAGATACTCCTGATTCAGAAACCCATCCATGACCGTCTGGATCGTATAGGTATCGTTCTGCCTCAGGATACTGGGTTCTGTCTGGTCTACTCCTCTGATATAGCCCCATAGCCTGCCGCCCATGCTGGTCACATTTCCATATTTGACAATCACCTGGAGATCTCCATCCAAAGCTTCGCCACATACAATGGTGGAAATATTGTTTTCATCACAGATCTGTTTTAAATCCGTTCCAAGCTCGTCCCGATGATCCCAATAATCCACGCCTTCCTCAAAAAAGGGCTGCAAAATCCTATAGGTTTGGATCAATGCATTTTCTTTTTGGAACACATAATATTTATCCAGAAAAAAGTTGTTGATAAACCAGTTTGCAAAAAGGATGAATACCAAAACGCCGATAACCGTCCCAGCGATCTGCCTGCTGATCGAAGAACGATGAGGCTTTCTTATTCGTTTCATCCCTCTACCTCAAATTTGTATCCCATTCCCCAAATTGTCTTAATACAGTCTCCTCCTTTTCCAAGCTTGCTGCGGAGCTTCTTCACATGGGTATCGATCGTTCTGGCATCTCCGAAATAATCATAATTCCATACATTGTTCAAAATCTTTTCCCTGGACAGGGCAATGCCCTGGTTTTCCATAAAGTAAGCCAATAGTTCAAATTCCTTAAAGCTCAATTCGATCTCTTTTCCATCATACTTCACCTGATGGGCTGCTTTGTCCAATACAATGCCGCCTGCCTCGATCACATTGTCCGCGGAAATGGCATTGGTCCTGCGGAGGATCGCCTCCACTCTTGCCACCAGGATTTTGGGGCTGAAGGGCTTAGAGATGTATTCATCCACCCCCAGCTCGAAGCCCAGGAGTTCATCCTGCTCATCCCCCCTGGCAGTCAGCATAATAATGGGAACCTTAGAATTTTTGCGGATCTCCCTGCAGACCTCCCAGCCATCCATCTTCGGCATCATAACATCCAGGATAATGAGCGCGATATCTTTATCTTCATAAAACAGATCTATGGCTTTCTCTCCATCCTCTGCTTCCAACACTTCAAAATTCTGGCGGACCAAAAAGTCTTTCACCAGCTTCCGCATCCTGCTTTCATCATCCACAACCATAATTTTTAATTTATCCATGATATCCTATCCTCCCTTACACCTCTCATTTGGTAACTGTCAGGGTCAGGCGTATTTTTGAATGAATGGATTTGTTTCCTGACAGCTACTCTATTTTATAGAAAGAATAGCAGGTAATTATGTCAGTTCTGTGAATACACCGATTTTTTCCCGAATCTTCTGCATCCTGCTGTCCGTCTCTGCAATGACATCAGCGCACTCCTTGAGTTCCTCCATGATCTTTTCGCTGTCCGGCACATCCTTTTTGTACCGGAGCTGATGATCCAGGCTCGCCCAAAAGTCCATGGCAATGGTACGGATCTGCACCTCCACCCGCATCAGCTGCTTTCCCTTGGAAAAAAATACCGGGATCTCAACGATCAGATGCAGGCTGCGGTATCCATTGGGCTTCGGATTCTTGATATAATCCTTCACCTGCAGAAGGCGGATATCGTCCTGGCTTGCCAGCCATCTCGCCACATCATAGATATCATCGATAAAACAGCAGATCACACGGACACCAGCCACATCGTTCAGATTTTCCATCATGGAATCGATGCTGATCTCCAGCCCTCTCTTTTTCATTTTGTTTACAATGCTTAAGGGTTTCTTGATCCTGGTTTTTATGAATTCAATGGGATTGCGGTTATATCGAACAGACAGCTCGTCGTTCAGCACCTCAAGCTTTGTACTTACCTCCCTGACTGCACATCCATACATCATCAATACTTCCTCAAATCTGCTCCCTTGCTGGAACAGAATTTCCGCTTCCTCCGGAAGCATTCTTTGACTGATATAATTTTTCGTTCGTTCCATAGCATCCTCCATATCTGTTGTCAATGCTTCTATTGTATCAGTTTGTCTGCTCCTTTACAAGCAAAAGGCTTGAATTCTTTGGGCTGTTCTGTTACCATGGTTACTATTGAGAGATTACATTTCTGCCAAAGGAGGATATCCTATGAACAATTATCAGGTGACCCAGTGGTGCCGCCATTTCATGGAAGAGGCGGTCGCCGAAGGAGACCTTTGCATTGATGCCACCATGGGCAACGGGCATGATACCTGCCTTCTCTCCCGTCTGGCTGGGAGCCAAGGGCACGTCTATGCGTTCGATATCCAGCCCCAGGCTGTGGAAAACACCCGCAGGCGTCTCATTCAGGAGCATTGCCCGGAGAACTATACGCTCCTCTGTCAGAGCCATACAAATCTGGACACCTATGTTTCTCCCGAAAGTGTGTCCTTGATCACCTTCAATTTCGGCTACCTGCCTGGAGGGGATCACAAGCTGGCTACCAGCGCCAAATCCAGCGTCCTGGCAATCCAAAAGGGGCTTCCTTTGCTGAAAAGAGGAGGAAGGATGGTGCTCTGCATCTACAGCGGCGGGGACACCGGATTTGAGGAGCGGGATGCCATCCTATCATTTCTGAAGACACTCCCGTCTAGGGAATACCTTGTGATCAAAAGCGATTATTACAACCGTCCCAATCACCCGCCTATACCGGTGCTCATCCTGCGTCTGTAGAAACCAGCCCATCAAAAATGCCGCTTCCCCGAACCGGATGAAAGCTATCATTCCATCCAGCTTTCATCCTCTGATTCGGGAAGGCGGCACCTTTTCCTAGGATCAATCTGGTCAATCCCTAAAATACAAATCTCTCGTATAAACCTTATCCAACACGTCCTTCAATTCATCGTCGTATCGGTTCGCAACAATCACATCTGACATCTTTTTGAACTCATCCAAATCCCGGATTACTTTGGAGTGGAAAAATTCGTCCTCCTTCATGGTGGGTTCGTAGATCACCACTGGGACTCCTTTTGCCTTGATCCGTTTCATCACTCCCTGGATCGAGCTCTGGCGGAAATTGTCGGAGTGTGCCTTCATGGTAAGACGGTAGATTCCCACCAGCTTAGGATTCTTCTCCAGAATCTGCTCCGCGATAAAATCCTTTCTGGTACGGTTGGCGTCCACGATTGCCCTCATGATATTGTTGGGCACATCCTGATAGTTTGCCAGAAGCTGCTTCGTATCCTTGGGAAGGCAATATCCGCCGTACCCAAAGGAAGGATTGTTGTAATGGTTCCCGATCCTGGGATCCAGACCTACCCCTTCAATAATCTGCTTCGTATTCAGCCCGCGGACCTCCGCATAGGTGTCCAGCTCATTGAAGAATGCCACCCGCATCGCCAGATAGGTGTTGGCGAACAGCTTCACTGCCTCCGCCTCCGTAGGATTGGTAAGAAGTGTGGGGATGTCTTCCTTGATCGCCCCTTCTTTGAGAAGGTCTGCAAACGTATGCGCCTTTTCCACCATCTCCTGCTGATCGAGGGGTGCACCCACAATAATCCTGGAAGGATAGAGATTGTCATACAGCGCCCTGCCCTCTCTTAAAAATTCCGGAGAAAACAGGATATTCTGCATCTGGTATTTCTTTTTCACCGATTCCGTATATCCTACCGGCACCGTAGACTTGATGACCAGGACTGCCTTGGAACCCACCTTCTGTACCAATTCCATGACCTGTTCCACGGAAGAGGTGTCAAAATAATTTTTCTGGGGATCATAGTTCGTCGGAGTTGCGATGATGATAAAATCCGCATCCCGGTAGGCAGCTTCCCCGTCAAGGGTCGCCTCAAGATTCAATTCCCGGGTCGCCAGATACTCCTCCACCTCTTTGTCCACAATCGGGGATTTCTTCTGGTTCAGCATTGCTACCTTTTCCGGCAGAACATCCACAGCTTTCACCTCATTGTGCTGCGCCAAAAGGATGGCGTTGGACAATCCCACATATCCGGTTCCTGCTACTGCTATTTTCATAGCTGCCTCCTTTCCTTATAAGGAAAGGCTGTGTCTCCACAGCCTTTTTTCTCAGTTCTCCTTCACATCCTTGATGCTGAAGCTGAATCTGCCCATCTTATCCTTGCCAAGGCATACCACCTTTACCCGGTCGCCCAGGGTCAGCACATCTTCCACATGCCTGATTCTCTCTTTGGCGATCTTGGAAATGTGAACCATGCCTTCCTTGCCCGGTGCAAACTCCAGAAATGCGCCAAACTCCTTGATGCTTACCACCTTGCCGGTGAGGATCTGCCCTTCTTCGAAATCCGTCACGATGATTTTGATCATGTCGATGGCTTTCTGGATCATCTCCATATCCGTTCCGCATACGGAGACAGCTCCGTCATCTGTGATATCGATCTTCACACCGGTCTGGTCGATGATGGCATTGATGGTCTTGCCCTTCTGTCCTACCACGTCGCCGATCTTATCCGGGTCGATCTTGATCTGGACGATCTTCGGCGCATAAGGACCTACCTCTTTCCGCGGCTCTGCGATTGCCTTCGCCATTACCTCATCCAGGATATAAATTCTGGCTTCCCTGGTTCTTGCGATTGCCTCCTCGATGATCGGGCGGGTCAGACCATGGATCTTGATATCCATCTGGATGGCGGTAATGCCCTCATGGGTACCTGCTACCTTGAAGTCCATATCTCCGAAGAAATCTTCCAATCCCTGGATATCCGTCAAAACCAGATAATCGTCGTCGGTCTCGCCGGTCACCAGACCGCAGGAGATACCTGCCACAGCAGACTTGATCGGTACGCCTGCCGCCATCAGAGACATACTGGATGCGCAGATACTTGCCTGGGAGGTGGAACCGTTGGATTCAAAGGTCTCAGACACGGTACGGATCGCATAGGGGAATTCCTCTTCGCTTGGCAGTACCGGTACCAGTGCCCTCTCAGCCAGAGCTCCATGACCGATCTCACGGCGTCCCGGTCCACGGCTTGGCTTGGTCTCTCCCACCGAATAGCTCGGGAAATTATAGTGGTGCATATAACGCTTGCTCACCTCAGTCTCATCCAAACCGTCCAGACGCTGAGCTTCCGACAGCGGAGCCAGGGTACAAACGTTGCAGATCTGGGTCTGCCCGCGGGTAAACATGGCGGAACCGTGAACTCTCGGGATCAAATCTACCTCTGCTGCCAGAGGGCGAATCTCCGTGATCGCACGCCCGTCCGGACGTTTGTGATCCTTCAGGATCATCTTGCGGACGGTCTTCTTCTGGTACTGATACACGGCCTCTCCCAGGACAGCCAGCCACTCTTCGTTGTCAGCGAACGCCTCCTCCAGCTTCTCTGTGATCTGGCGGATGTTCTCTTCTCTGGTCTGCTTGTCGTCTGTGAAGACTGCGACCTCCATCTCTTCGGGCGTCACGATCTCCTTGATGGCTGCAAACAGCTCTTCCGGTACTGCGCAGCTCTCGTAGGAATGCTTCGCTTTGCCGCATTCTGCAACGATCTTATCGATAAATGCGATGATTTCCTGGTTGATCTCATGTGCCTTGAAGATTGCCTCCAGCATCTTCTCCTCCGGCACTTCCTTCGCGCCAGCCTCGATCATGATGACCTTTTCCCTGGTGGAAGCCACGGTAAGCTGCAGATCGGAAACCTCCTTCTGCGGCAGGGACGGATTGACGATCAGCTCCCCGTCGATCATACCGATCTGGGTAGCCGCACAGGGACCGTCAAAGGGAATGTCGGAAATGCAGGTTGCAATGGAGGAACCCAGCATCGCCACAACCTCCGGATTGCACTCCGGATCCACGGACATAACCAGGTTGTTCAAGGTCACATCATTGCGGTAATCCTTCGGAAACAGCGGACGCATCGGACGGTCAATGACACGGGAAGTCAGGATCGCATGCTCACTTGCCTTTCCTTCTCTCTTATTGAAGCCTCCCGGGATTTTGCCTACCGCATACATCTTCTCCTCATACTCTACACTTAAGGGGAAGAAATCGATTCCCTCCCTGGGCTTGTCAGAAGCCGTCGCAGTGGAAAGCACGGTGGTATCTCCATAGTGCATAAATGCAGCGCCATTTGCCTGTTTCGCGACTCTGCCGATATCAACGCTCAAGGTTCTTCCGGCGAGTTCCATTGTAAAAGTTTTGTACATAGAATTCTCCTTTCCCTGCAGCTTCCATCCGAAACAACTGAAAAAAAGACTTTCGGCAAATCCTCTTTTCAGTGGTCTCGGCAATGTCTGCTGCATTTGTTTTTCATGAAGCTTGCTGAAAGCACAAATAGGGACGGAAAACTCCGTCCCCTTCTGCTTTACTTATTTTCTGATTCCTAATTTTGCAATCAATGTACGGTATCCTTCCAGGTCGGTCTTCTTCAGGTATGCAAGCAGACCTCTTCTCTGTCCAACCATTTTCAGAAGCCCTCTTCTGGAGTGATGATCCTTCTGGTTGTTCTTCAGATGCTCGGTGAGCTCCTGGATCCTTGCGGTCAGAATTGCGATCTGAACCTCCGGTGAACCGGTATCGCCCGGTTTTCTGGCATACTCATTGATGATAGCTGTTTTCTTTTCTTTTGAAATCATTTCAAAATCCTCCTGTTTTTGTTAATCACCAGATACAAAGACCGGGTCGGAGACTCCGCAATCGTTGTATCGGTTAAGCTCATACCGTTTTAGTATATCATGTGGTTTTTGCCCCGTCAACCTGTTTTTCGAATTTTTATACAGTGAAACGCAGCCCAAAAGCCAGATAGCATCCGACCCCGCACACCAATGCCACAATTCCGGAAACGTACAGGAGCTGCTCCCATTTTTTCAGGGGACCCGGGGTTGCGATCTTGAAATGATGGGGCTTGCCCGTATCATAGTACAGGAGGAACTGCTGGTTCAGATGGAACTCGCAAGGATTGCTTCCCTTATGATACTGCTCCTTCATGAGCCTTCCCCCCGCATAGTAGGCGAATACCGGATAGTAATAATCGTGGATCCCCAGAGCCTTCCCTTTTCTATCGGGCTCCCCTGCCACGATATCTACAACCGTTCCCAGTACTCTCCCCTTATAGGGTTCCCTCGCATCGTTGATCTGTCTGACGATGATCCCGGCAATCAGCATAAGAACCCCCAGTACAAAAACCACCTCACTGAAGCTTCTCAGCATCTCATACATGAAAAAAACTCCTTCCCACTCCGATATCTTGCTTCATCTGTTCTCTCAAAAGGTCAATGGAATCAAATTTCTTTTCGGGGCGCAGGAACTTGAGCAGCTGAACCGTAATATCGCACCCATACAAATCCTCGTCAAAATCGAACATATACGTCTCCACTCCGCGGAATTTCTCACCTACCGTCGGCTTATAGCCGATATTGGTGATGCCTCCGTACTCTCTGCCGTTTACCAGTGTTCGGGAGATATAGACGCCGTTTGGCGGAAGCAGCTTTCTCGTGGTAGGCACCAGATTCGTAGTAGGCACCAAAAGCCGGCTTCCGATGTGTCTTCCGTGAAGAACCTCCCCAGATACGAAATAAGGATACCCCAGAAGCCTCCCTGCCGCCTCCATATTTCCCTTGGCGATCTCCTCACGGATGTAAGTGCTGCTGATTTCCCTGTCCCCTTCCTTTTCCTTGCGCACGATCTCTGCTTCATATTCGTAGATATGCTCCAGTTCTTTCAGAAGTCGGGCATCCCCTTTCCGGTTATGGCCAAAATGAAAATCTTCTCCCACGACGATCTTTTTTGCATGCAGCTTGTCTACCAGGACAGACTGAATGAAATCTTCCGGCTCCATAGAAGCCACCTCCGGGAGAAACGGACAGTCGATCAGGTAAGAAACGCCTTTCTTTTCCAGGATTTCCCTTCTCTCTTCCCCGGTCAGAAGCATTTCTTTTCTCCCAAAATCCAGTGTGAAAACGGTGCTTTTATAGCCTTGACGCTGATATCCCATTGTCCGTTTTATCAGCTTTTGATGCCCCCGGTGCAGTCCGTCGAATTTTCCCAAGGTCACCGCCGTCTCTTCATAAATATATAATCCTGACAATCCGCTTAAATATTCCATGCTTTATCCTTCTCTGTCATAAAACATCTTGACCAGCTTGAAACGGGACTCTTTTTTCTGATAACGGTACAGTGCACAGAAATTTTGCTTTTGATCGTATACGCGGACCTCTTCGCCGTCTTTTGGCTGTCTCTCCAGAGAAAGCTGATCCCCCGGCAGAGGATTTCCGTTCAGCAAAAGCTTTGCGGCAGCCTCACAGACAACTGCCTTCTGATCCCTTTCAAACATTTCATCAATGGGCACCAGCCATTTCTGAAGCTCTCCCGCAGCAAAACATTCTTCAATCTCTCCCAGGGTATGGCTGTCCTCAAGCTTGAATCTGCCCACCTTTGTCCGAACCAGCGCTTCCATACAGCCGCCGGTTTCCAGGTGCTCCCCGATATCCTGGCAGAGAGAACGTATGTAAGTTCCTTTGGAACAGCTCACCTCTATGGTCACTCTGGGAAGCTCCACCTTGTGGATTCGTATGTCGTGGATCACGACTTTTCTCGCCTTTCGCTCCACTTCCTTGCCCTGCCTTGCCAGATCGCAAAGCTTCTGTCCGTTTACCTTCAGAGCCGAATACATCGGTGGAATCTGTTCATACTCCCCTAGAAAGGAGAGTACCGCCTTTCTCACCTCAGTCTCGGACACATCCACCGCATGCCTGGAAAGAACCTTTCCTGTGATATCCAGCGTATCCGTCGTGACTCCAAGAAGGAGCACTGCCTGATAGGTTTTGTCCTGGTCTGTCAGAAGATCGCAGATTTTCGTCGCCTTTCCTAAACAGACCGGCAGCACGCCGGTGGCATCCGGATCCAGGGTGCCGGTGTGTCCGATCTTTTTTTGTCTCGTTATGCCGCGGAGCTTCGCCACCACATCGTGGGAGGTGAAGCCCCGCTCTTTCTTTACATTGATAACTCCGTGAATCAAAGCTAATCCTTATCCCTTCAAGGTCTGTTTTTCTTCTGCTTCCTCAAGCTGCTTTTCGATGTGTCTCGTCAGATTGTTAATCACATCATGGATATTGCCCTGCATAGTACAGCCCGCAGCGCGCACATGTCCCCCTCCGCCAAAGTAGGATGCGATCTTGCTCACATCCACGATATTGTTGGAGCGGAGACTCACCTTATATTCCTGAATGGAGGTCTCGTAGAGAAACATCGCCACCTCCACCCCGGTGGTATAACGCATCTGGCTGACGATCCCTTCCAGATCTTTCGGTCCTGCCCCGTAGAACTCCATATCTTTTTTGCGGATCGCGCTGATGATGCATTTTCCATCCAGAAGCATCATGCTCTCCAGGAGTGCCCTGCCCAAAATCTGATTTTGGATATAGGTTTTCTGGAAAAAGGTTCTGTCTACAATTCCTGAAAAATCGATTCCTTTTTCCATGAGGAGCCCTGCAATCTCCATCGTGCGCCTGGTGCAGTTGGAATATTGGAACACTCCGGTATCATGGGCGATCCCCATATAGAGCGCCTCTGCGATCGGGGTATCAATCTTCTCTTCGTCCAGAATGAGATAAATCAATTCCGAGGTGGAGCTTGCCTGCGGCTCAATATACTGAACTTCCCCGAAACCTTTGTTGCTGATATGATGATCTATGCAGACCACCTTTTTGGCATTGTCCAAAAGCACCGCGGAATCCCCGAGCCGTTCCCTGTCCCCGCAGTCTAAAACAAAGACGACGTCATAAGCGCCTGACGCCTCCGAGGAGTCCCGGATCGTGTCGCTGTCCTTCAAAAAATGAAAGCTCTCCGGTATAGACTCCAAATAAACCTCTGTCCTCTGAAGCTCCGGAAAATATTTCCTGAGATAGAGAGCCAGACCCATGCAGGAACCAACACAGTCGCCGTCAGGCCTTACATGACCGGCAATTGCCACACTGTTTGCCCCTGCAAGCTCATTCTGAAGATTAATCATGGTCACCATCCTTTTTCGTCACATCATCGATCAACTTTGACATATTGACACCGTATTCAATGGACTGATCCAGAATAAACCGGATCTCCGGCGTATTCCGAAGGTTCACGGTACGGGCAAGCTCCCTGCGGATATAGCCCTCCGCACTTTTCAAACCTGCCAGCGTATTTTTCTGGGATTCCTCATCTCCCAGCACACTGATATACGCCTTGCAGGTCTTTAAATCCGGCGCCACCTCCACAGCCACCACACTGGTCATCGGATTGATCCTCGGATCCTTGATCTCCGAACGGATAATGTTGGACAGTTCCTTTTGAACCTCACCGTTGATACGGGTATTTTTGATACTATTTTTTCTCATTTCTATTACCTGCCTTTCTTTCGTCCAGATACCTCTGACTTATCTTTGGCGGGATTTGGGAAGTGCCTTAGCGCGGCACTTCCACCATAATATAGGCTTCTACCTGGTCGAATTCCTGAATGTCATTGAATTTCTCGAATACAAGTCCGCACTCATATCCAGCCTTCACTTCCTTGACATCGTCTTTGAAACGTTTCAGGGAAGCCAGGGCTCCTTCGTAGATCTGGGTACCTTCCCGGCTGATCCGCACCTTGCAGTTTCTCTGGAAGGTGCCGTCCAAAACGTAAGAACCTGCAATCGTACCTACGCCCGAAGCTTTGAAGAGCTGGCGTACCTCCGCATGCCCGATCACCTTCTCCTCGTAGATGGGATCCAGCATCCCCTTCATTGCAGACTCCACATCCGCAATCGCGTCGTAGATGACACGGTACAGACGCACGTCCACGCCTTCCCTCTCTGCCGTCGCCTTGGCTGTGGCATCAGGACGCACGTTGAAACCGATCACGATGGCGTTGGAGGTAGCTGCCAGGGTTACATCCGATTCGTTGATGGCGCCGACGCCTCCATGGATGATCTTTACTACGACTTCGTCGTTGGAAAGCTTCAGAAGGCTCTGCTTTACAGCTTCCACGGAACCCTGTACGTCCGCCTTTACGATAATATTCAGCTCCTTCAGATTGCCTGCCTGGATCTGGTTGAACAGATCGTCCAGGGACATCTTGGACTTGGTTTCCTCCAAAAGCTTCTCCCGGTTCTCCTTGATGAAGGTCTCGGCAAAACTCCTTGCCTCTTTTTCATTATTGGTCTGAACGAAGATCTCTCCTGCGTTCGGCACATCGCTCAGCCCTAAGATTTCCACCGGAACGGAAGGACCAGCTTCCTTGACACGTCTTCCCTTGTCGTCGATCATAGCACGGACCTTGCCATAGCAGGAACCTGCCGCAATGGGATCCCCCACATGAAGGGTTCCCTTCTGTACCAAGACGGTCGCCACGGGACCTTTTCCTTTATCCAGCTGTGCCTCAATAACCAGACCTCTGGCATTCCGGTTGGGGTTCGCCTTCAGTTCTGCCACCTCTGCCGTCAGGAGAATCATCTCCAACAGCTCTTCGATTCCCTCATGGGTATGGGCAGATACCGGCACAAAGATCGTGCTTCCGCCCCAATCCTCCGGGATCAGTCCGTACTCGGAAAGCTCCTGTTTTACACGTTCGATATTCGCGCTTGGCTTATCGATCTTATTGATGGCAACGATGATCTCAATGCCTGCTGCTTTTGCGTGGTTGATCGCCTCGATGGTCTGCGGCATCACACCATCGTCAGCCGCGACTACCAGGATCGCGATATCCGTGGAGTTCGCTCCTCTCATACGCATTGCAGTGAACGCCTCATGGCCCGGGGTGTCCAGGAAAGTGATCTTCTGCCCTTTCACATCTACCATATAGGCGCCGATATGCTGGGTGATTCCGCCTGCCTCTTTCGCAATCACATGGGTATGGCGGATGGCATCCAGAAGGGAGGTTTTGCCGTGGTCAACGTGTCCCATTACACAGACTACCGGCGGTCTCGGCACCATGGTGCTCTCATCTTCTTCCTCTTCTTTCAGGAGCTCTCCGATCACATCCACCTTTTCTTCCGGCTCTGCGATGCAGTTAAATTCCAGGGCGATCTCCTCGGCAGTCTCATAATCGATCTCATGGTTCACGGTCACGATCTTGCCCTGCATAAATAGTTTCTTCACGATCGCCGCTGCCTGAACCTTCATCTTATCTGCCAGCTCGCGGATTGTCATGGTCTCTGGAAGCGTGATATTCTTGATCTCGTCTTCCTTCTTCTCCTGTACGGGAGCTGCCTTTGGCTGCGGCTTCCCGCCTTTCTGGTTTTTCTGGTTTTTATTGTTTGTATTATTCCTGGTTACATTCTTCTCCAGGCGTTCGAATTTATCCTCTTTCCGGTTGTTGCGGTTCTTGTCAGAACGCTCATTCCGGTTTCTGGTCTCCTTAGTCAGCGGCTGGCTTTCCATGGGCGGCTTCGGAATCGACTGACCGCCTCTCTGATTGCCTCTTCTGTCTCCGCCTTGACCACGGCGTTCTCCGCCCTGTCCCTGCACTCTTCTCTCTCCGCTTGCTGGACGGCGCTCTCCGCCCTGCCCCTGCGGCCTTCTCTCTCCGCTTGACGGCCGGCGCTCTCCGCTCTGTCCCTGTGGTCTTCTCTCTCCGCTTGCTGGACGACGCTCTCCGCCCTGTCCTTGCGGCCTTCTCTCTCCGCTCGCGGGTCGGCGCTCTCCGCCCTGTCCCTGCACTCTTCTTTCTCCACTTGCCGGTCGGCGCTCTCCGCCCTGTCCTTGCGGCCTTCTCTCTCCGCTTGCGGGTCGGCGCTCTCCGCCCTGTCCCTGCGGCCTTCTCTCATCCTGAGAGGCAGAAGCAGCCCCTGAACGTTCTCCGCCCTGTGCTGGACGGCGTTCCCCGTTCTGGCTTCTCTGCCCTGGTCTTGGTCCCCTCTGTCCGGGTCTTCCCATTCCCGTCCGGCTATTCTGCGGATGGAACACCTGGCTGATATTTTTCTTCTTGGGCGCTTCTCCCTCGTTGTTTTTTGGTGTTTCTGATGGTCTATTTTCCATATTCGGTTTCTCTTCTCCTGTTACTGTTTTTTTTACTATTTCAATCTGCTTATCTTCCAGAGCGCTCATATGGCTGGTCACACCCACGCCCTTCTGATTCAGAATTTCCATGATCTCTTTGTTTTGTTTTCCCAATTCCTTTGCTAACTCATGCACACGCATTTTCGCCATTCAATTACCTCCTACGCTCGTCATTGCTGCAACAGCTTTTCTATGGCTTTCCCAAAGCCTTCATCCAGCACAGCCAGGGAAGCGCGGAATTCCTGCCCCATGGCGGCGCCCAGTTCTTCTTTGGTACCATAGAAATATACCGGCACCTCGTAGTAAGTACACATATTTTGAAACTTTTTCTTGGTATTGTCGGAGCTTTCCGTGGATACCAGAACCAGGACTGCCCTGCCATCCTTGACCGCTTTCTCAGTGGAAAACTCCCCGCTGACTGTCTTTCTGGCTTTTGTCGCCAATCCTACTAAAGATAAGACTCTATTTTGTCTCAATTTCCTGTATCTCCTTTTCCAGGTTCTCGTAAACTTCTCTCGGAATGCTCATTTTCAAGGAACGTTCAATCCCTTTTGTCTTGACCGCTTTCTCAAAGCAGTCCCGGGAAGGACAGATATATGCACCTCTTCCGTTTTTCTTGCCGGTCGTATCAATCTCAATACGATCCTCCGTCGTTTTCAAAATGCGAATCATATCCTTTTTGTTTTTCATTTCCTGACACCCGATGCATTTGCGCATGGGTACCTTTCTCACCTGGCTCATCCGACTCTCCTTTGACTGACTCTCTCTACCCGGCCGTTCGTTCCCGCCGCGTTACTCTTCCTCCTGGACTGCCATGTCCTGATTGGGAGCATCCTCATCGGCATATACGTCGTCCGCATATTCGTCATCTGAATATCCATTCTCCTCTGAATAGCCGTCCTCATCCGCATATTCGCCGTCATAATCGCCGTAATCATCGTACTCATCTTCCAGATAGTAATCGTCAAACTCTCCGGATTCTCTCGCCTGCGTCTCACTCTTGATGTCGATCTTGAATCCTGTCAGGCGGGCTGCCAGGCGGGCATTCTGTCCTTCCTTGCCGATTGCCAGGGACAGCTGATAATCAGGAACGACTACCTTTGCGGTCTTTTCATCATCATCGGCGATGACGGAAATTACCTTTGCCGGGCTCAATGCGTTCTCGATCAGGATCGCGTTGTTTTCATTCCAGTTGATGATATCGATTTTCTCTCCCCGGAGCTCATTTACGATGGTATTTACCCTGGATCCGTTGACACCTACACATGCCCCCACTGGATCCACATCCGGATTGTTGGACCAGACTGCCATCTTGGTACGGCTTCCCGCCTCCCTGGCAATGCTCTTGATCTCCACGACACCATCCCGAACCTCCGTTACTTCAGACTCAAACAGTCTCTTAACCAGCTCCGGATGGGTACGGGAAACCAGAATCTTCGGTCCTTTGGAAGTATCCTTCACTTCCAGGATATAGACTTTGATACGCTCCGTGGGGCGGAATACCTCACCTTTGACCATTTCGTTCTCATTTAGGATGGCATCTACCTTTCCAAGATTGATACTGACGTTTCTTCCCAGATATCTCTGTACGATTCCGGTTACCACATCATGTTCTTTCGCGTAATACTGATTGTAGAGTACCTTTCTCTCTTCCTCGCGGATCTTCTGGAGGATTACGTTCTTGGCATTCTGTGTGGCAATACGGCCGAATTCCTTGGACTTGATCTCTACATTTACCACATCGCCCAGGTCGTATTTGCTGTCCATCATCAATGCCGCTGCCAGGCTGATCTCGGTGACATCGTCCTCTACCTTTTCCACAACGGTCTTCTCCGCCCAAACGTGAAATTCACAGGTCTCCGGATTGATATAAACCTTCACGTTATCTGCTTTTCCAAAATGGTTCTTACATGCCTGGATCAATGACTGCTCAATGGCCTCCAAAAGGGTATCCTTGCTGATGTCCTTTTCTTTCTCCAACAGCGTCAACGCTTCCAGTAATTCGTTATTCATTTTCCAATTTCCTCCTTAACCTCTTAGCCTCAGAAAGTAAAAGCCAGACGAATCAGCGCAATTTCATTTCTGGCGAATTTTAATTCTGTCTCTTCATCGAGTGCTATGCTCACCGAATCCTTATCGTAGCTCTTCAGGATCCCGGTAAATTCCTTCTGTCCGTCAATGGCACGAAAGGTGCGCACCTCCACCTCCTGGCCGATGCTCCGCTCAAAGTCCCTATCCTTCTTGAGCGGTCTGCCAAGCCCTGGCGAGCTGACTTCCAAAATATAGGAATCCTCGATAAAATCCTGTGCATCCAATTCATCACTGAGCGCCCTGCTGATCAATTCACAATCGTCAATGGCAATCCCGCCGGGTTTGTCAATGTAAGCACGAAGATACCAGGTCCCGCCCTCTTTTACATACTCCACATCCACCAGCTCGAAGCCATTGGCTTCCATCAAGGGCTGCAGGATTTCTTCGGTCTTCTGTTCGTAGATTTCTCTCCTTGTCATCTGCGCCACCTTTCTTCCCAAACATAAAGAGAGTGGACGAAACGCCCACTCAACTCTAGTTACTTATTATCATCTTGGTCATTATAGCACTCCAGCAGACAAATTGCAAGGGCTTTTTCCCGGATTTTTGGCGGTTTTCCTGGGTTTTTTCGAAATTTAACCTAGATTTTCGAAATCCGGGAACGTGGATGCAAAGCCGGGATTAAAATTCGCCAATCGTTACGCAAAAAAATTTTTTCAATTTTTTCAAAAAAGTGCTTGCATTTTTTACCGACTTCGATTATACTATCGTTTGTCCGGTTCGTTGGTCAAGCGGTTAAGACGCCGCCCTCTCACGGCGGAAACAGGGGTTCGATTCCCCTACGAACTGTTATTTGAGCTGTGGTATCCTGATGGGTGCCACAGTTTTTTATTTCTGGCTATGATCTATGTTTCCACCTTCCGCTTCATTACCATTGTTCTTAGCGAAGTT